>NZ_JBOJLM010000007.1:0-241103 GCF_050750585.1 Salinimicrobium sp. WS361 | reverse complement strand
TATCTTTCTCTTTAAAACGATTGACGATAATTAAGACCTCACAGGTTTTTGAAACCTGTGAGGTCTTAGTAAGGTTGAGGTCTTTGTAATTTTTAAAGCAAAAACACACCTTCGGTTTTTAATTCCTGTCTCATTTCTTCGGGCCAGATGCTTGCCTGTACTTCCCCAATATGTCTTTTTTGAAGCAGGAACATACACAGCCTTGACTGTCCTATCCCGCCACCAATGGTTTGAGGGAGTTTTTCTGAAAGTAGCTGGTCATGGTAGTATAAACTTTTACGGTCTTCGGCTTTTCTCTCCTGTAGTTGTAGCTCCAGGGTCTTTTTGTCTACCCGAATTCCCATTGAAGACAATTCAAAAGCCTGTTCCAGTACAGCATTCCAGACTAAAATATCGCCGTTGAGACCTTTTGTAGAAGCCGAGGTAGGAGTGCTCCAGTCATCATAATCGGGAGCCCGGCCGTCGTGTGCTTCGCCACTTTCCATTAAACCACCTATCCCAATAAGAAATACCGCCCCGTATTCTTGTGCCGCACGATCTTCTCTTTGTTTCGGAGTGAGGTGAGGGTACTGCTTAAGCAGGTCTTCAGTGTGTAAAAAGGTGATTTCAGCTGGTAGGTCCTGTGAGAGCAGGGGATGTTTTTGGGTAATAGCAGCTTGTGTATCGAGTATAGCGCTATATATTTTTTTAACCTGTGCCTTCAAAAAATCGAGGTGTCTTTCTGTCGGGGTCATCACTTTCTCCCAGTCCCACTGGTCAACTGAAATGGAGTGGATAGGCCCTAAGTCTTCATCGGGCCGCAGGGCCTTCATATCGGTAACTATTCCCATTCCGGGTTCAATTTCATATTCCCGCAGTCTTAACCTTTTCCATTTTGCGAGAGATTGTACAACTTCGGCGCGGCGCTCCTGCATAGCTTTTATAGGGAAGCCAACGGGTCTTTCAATTCCGTTTAGATCGTCGTTGATGCCGGTGCCGTGAAGTACAACGGTGGGAGCCGATATTTTTACCAGTGAAAGTTGTGCTTTCAGGTGTTTTTCAAATTCAGATTTTACGAAGTCAACAGCTTCTTCAGTTTCAAGTTTTTGTGATAGTTGTAATATAGTTTTCATAATGTTTGTTTTAAATGTTTAAGAAATAGAAAAGCCTGCCCCGGGAAGGAGGCAGGCTTTAAAGCACAGAGATCCTCTCCCCCGGGTGGCGGACTATTATTATTGATATTATTATTTTGAAGTCGTTTCATAATTCTGCAAAAAAAAAGCCTCTCCGGGTGGCGGAAAGGCTTTGAATATTGTTTAAGGGATTTTTTATACAATAATAGCTCTCCGCAATCTGATTTGATTCAGATTGTTATTGAAATTATTATTGTTATTATTTAAAATCACCTGGATTGTTCTTTTTTGATTTTGGTAAACTTAGGTCATTTTTTTTAAACGGCAAATTTATTTTTCTATTTTCACTCCGTTCCAGAAAGCTACGTAGTTCTTAATATTGGTTGCTTCGGGTTTTGGATGAGGATAAAACCAGGCCGCATCGGTATTTTTTTCATCTCCTACCTTTAGGTGAAAATAAGAGGCTCTGCCTTTCCATGGGCATACTGTATGGGTATCGCTCAGGTTGAAGAATTCAGAATTTATAGATTCCGGGGGGAAATACTGGTTGTTTTCTACTTCAACAGTTTGATCACTTTCGGCTATTACGGTGTTATTCCAAATTGCTTTCATTATTTTATTCTTTTGAAAAGATAGTTTTTAAAGCAGCTGTCTTTGTCGGCCCAACAGCCTGTAATCTCCAGTCCGGCTTCTTTGGCCAGCCAGGCTATGGAGGTGTCGTCATATTTTTGGGATACTTCGGTGTGTATGGTCTCCCATTTTTGAAAATGCACTTTTATATCAAGAGCATTTATTGCTACAGTTTGTTCCTTTTTGCTCACCAGGAAGCTTTTGGCTACTCCTGATTCGGGATCATAAAGGGGCCAGTGCATAAAATCTTCAGGATCAAATTCGGCATCCAGTTCCCTGTTCATTCGCGTGAGCAGGTTTTTATTGAATGCTTCGGTAACTCCTGCGCCATCATTATAAGCATCCAGAATCACCTTTGGGTCCTTCTTTTGATCTACCCCCATAAAGAAAAGATCTTTTTCATGCATTGCAGAGGATATCTTCTTTAGAAAGTTCACAGCTTCTTCGGGAGTGAGATTCCCAATATTTGAACCCAGGAAAAGGATCACTTTTTTGCGCTCCCGATAATCGGCCAGTCGATTGAGTACTTCGGCATAAGTACCCTGCTGTGGTTCTACCTCTACAGAAGGGAATTCCTGTTGCAGGCTGCCTCTTAACTGCTCGAGTACATTTTTGCTTATATCTACCGGCAGGTATTTATAGTCATAGTTCTTCTCTTCAAAGTGCCTTAACAGCACCTTTGTCTTTTTCCCATCCCCGGCACCAAGTTCTATAAGGTCAAAACCTTCTAAAGAGGCAAATTCATCTCCTAATTCTTCCCTGTGGCGCTTAAGAATTTGATATTCCTTGCCCGTAAGATAGTACTCGGGCAGGTCCATGATCTGCTGAAAGAGCTCGTCTCCCTTTTCATCATAAAGGAATTTTGAGCTAATTTTTTTAGGATATGAAGTAAGGCCTTTAAAGACATCTTCGGCAAACTGAGTTTTGAATTCCGGGGGTTTGGTATTATTCATAAGGAAAAAATTTCCGGCGTATTTACCTTTTTTGGGGAATAAAAAAAGGAAACCCGCAGGTTTCCTTCAAATTTAAACTTTTATGTATCCCTTTTAGTTAAAGGAATAATAAGAATAGGCTTAGAATGTAAAAGGAACTTTATAGCTCACCTCCACAGGTTTCCCGGCCATCTGCCCCGGCGTCATCGGTGGAATGGCAAGAATGATCTTCTTTGCTTCTTCATTGAGTTCCTTTTTGGCGCCTTCAACTTTAGAAATTACCGGTTTCCCTTCTTTATTGATCACAAAAGAAACTATCGCCTTTCCCCGAATGTAATTGCCAGCTTTATCTTTTGGGAACTTGTAATTCTCCTTGAGATGCTGGGTGAGCTTCTCCTTAAAACAGGTTTTTGAAGTTCCCGAAAAATCTTCACAACCCGGCCAAATCGGAGGGGTTTCTTTGGTAGTAAGCGTATTTTTGGAAACACTTACGCCTTCCTGGGCAAATGTTGCTCCTGCGCTAAACAGGAAAAGGACAAAAAGTAATTTTTTCATGATCTGGGGCTTATTTTTAGAAGCGGTAGGTAGTGGTGAAATTCCGGGAATCAGGCTCTCCGTTTAAAGTCCCGGGCTTCATATCTGGAATCTTTTTGAGCATTTCCCTGGCAGCTTCATTCACCAGTGGCTCCGATCCTTCAACCGAATTCACAACAACTTTCCCTTCTTCATTAATATTGAAAGATACTTTTACTTCTCCCCGCACGTAAGCGTTCTGCTTCATGGGGTATTCGTAATTTTCCCTTACGTGGGCATTTAGTTTTTCGTTAAAACACTCCGATTTATCTTCATCGTCTTCACAGCCCGGCCAAACTGGTGAGGTTTGTTGTGCCTGGGCACCTGCTATTCCTCCAAAGAAAAAACATGCAATAACTAATAACTTCTTCATAATGCTTAAAAAATTTAAAATTGGACAAAAATTAAACCGCTACCTGCCCTTTTATAGCCGGATGCGGATCATAATTTTCCAATTTAAAATCTTCAAACTTAAAATCAAAAATATTTTTCACCTCAGGATTCAGTTTCATGACTGGCAAAGGCCTCACATCCCGCGACAGCTGCAGGTTTACCTGCTCCATGTGGTTGTTGTAAATATGAGCGTCACCAAAAGTGTGAATAAAATCTCCTGCTTCATAACCACATACCTGCGCAATCATCATAGTGAGCAGGGCATAGGAAGCAATATTAAAAGGTACCCCCAGAAAAATATCTGCACTTCGCTGGTAGAGTTGACAGGATAATTTGCCGTTAGCAACGTAGAATTGAAAAAAAGCATGGCAGGGTGGAAGTGCGGCTTTTCCATTCGCTACATTTTCTGAAAAAGATTTTGAGGTATCGGGCAGTACCGAAGGGTTCCAGGCAGTTACCAACATGCGTCGGCTGTTGGGACTGGTCTTCAATGTTTCTACCACCTCCTTTATTTGATCGATATCTTCACTGTTCCAGTTGCGCCATTGATGACCGTATACCGGACCCAAATCGCCGTTCTCGTCGGCCCATTCGTTCCAGATACGCACTCCGTTTTCCTGTAAATATTTAATGTTGGTATCGCCGTTGAGGAACCAAAGCAACTCGTTAATAATAGATTTTAGATGGAGCTTTTTTGTGGTAACCATGGGGAAACCCTCACTTAAATCAAACCGCATCTGGTATCCAAACACGCTTTTGGTGCCGGTGCCGGTGCGGTCTCCTTTTTCATTTCCGTTTTCCAGGACATGTTTTATAAGGTCGTGATACTGCTTCATTGTAATAATTTAAGTCGACCTGCAAGGTCTTTTTTGACCTTGTAGGTTTTTAAAATGCTATTGACTCTAATACTTCAGGCAGACTTTTCTCCAGAGCTAGAAGGTTTTGAAAACATTGCAGGTCAAAAATGTCATTTTCTTACTGAATTTCAGCTAAAATAGAAAACTGTTCTGAATTAGAAAGGGTTTTTAACTACCGGAATTTTTTATCCAATGATCATCCCGGCAATTGTAGCCGAAAGCAAAGAAGCGAGGGTACCGCCAATAAGCGCTTTCATCCCAAATTCCGAAAGGGTTTTTCTCTGTCCGGGTGCCAGGGAACCAATTCCGCCTATTTGTATTCCAATAGAAGCAAAGTTGGCAAATCCGCATAGCATATAAGTGGCCATGATGATAGATTTTTCATAGGTAAGGCTTAGCGCATTTACCGGATTCTTAAGTTCAGCCAGCTGTATATATCCTACAAATTCACTCGCTGCAAGTTTTATTCCCAGCAGCTGCCCCATGAGCATCATATCGGCTTTTGCTACTCCAATAAGCCACATGAGCGGAGCAAAAATAATTCCGAGGAGAGATTCAAGAGATAACCTGGCGTAAGGAGTGTTTGCTGCCATGATGCCGTTAAGGCTTGTCCAGTCTCCAATTTTTCCAAGGCCGTAGTTGATCATAGCGATAAAAGCGATAAAAACCAGGAGCATTGCAGCGACATTGGCTGCCAGCTTTAAACCTTCGGTGGTACCGTTGGCAATGGCATCTAAAATATTAGATCCAATTTTGTCTGAAGAAACTTCTACATCGGTAGTGATCTTGTCCTGCTGCGGATAAAGGATCTTTGAAATTACGATGGCTCCCGGTGCTGCCATAACGGATGCAGCCAGCAGGTGCTTTGCAAATTCTACTCTAAGCGCAGGGTCATCACCACCCAAAAAGCCTATGTAAGCTGCCAGTACGCCACCTGCCACAGTAGCCATTCCGCCAATCATGACCAAAAGGATTTCCGATCGGCTCATTCTTTCAAGGTATGCCTTGATCATTAATGGGGCTTCAGTTTGTCCTAAGAAGATATTTCCAGCCACACTTAAACTTTCGGGCCCCGAGATACCCATGAGCTTGGTTAGCACCCATGCCATTCCCTTTACCACGATCTGTATCACCCCAAGGTAGAACAGTACAGAAGTTAAGGCAGAGAAGAAAACAATGGTGGGTAATACCTGGAACAGGAAGATAAAACCATAACTTTCAACACTCATCAGTCCGCCGAGCAAAAATTCACTTCCTGCCGCGGTGAAATCAAGAATAAGTACAAAGAAATAACCTACGGTCTCAAATACGTTTTGAACCACAGTGATCTTTAAAACCCCGATTGCCAAAAGAAGCTGAGCGCCTAATCCTACAAGAATAGTCTTCCAGTTTATGGCCCTGCGGTTGCTGCTAAAGATAAAGGCGAGTAGGATGAGAGAGACCATTCCCAGTGCACCTCTCCAGAAACTTGTGAAGGTAAAACCCTGGTTGGGTATTACGGTCTTTGCGGTATCTACGGGCAGTACTTCTTGTACAGTTTGTGGCACTTCCCTAAGGGAGTAGGTCACATCTCTTGTGCTAAGCACCAGCGTAGAATCGGTTAAAGTGTTTACTCTAAAATTCTGAATACTGTCGCCCGGACTGTCAAAGAATAGTACCAGAACATCATTTTGAAAAACATAATTCCCGGTTGAACTGGGAGCGTCTTCATTGGTAAGGGCGAGTTCAAAACCTCCATTGTCCAGTTTTAAATAGTCATTTCCGGGGGAGATGTCAAAAATGGTGTTTTGGGGGCTGCCTTCTACGGCTTCAAAATCCCAGGTTTTAGAAATTGATTGTGCAAATAAGGGGGATATTCCGAAGAAGATCAGGAACAGGAAGCACCAGATTTTATTCATTATGAATGGGGGTTATTTTCGCTTGGAGATCTCATCTCGTATACGGGCCGCTTTCTCATAATCTTCGTTTTTTACGGCCTGGTCTAGCATGTTATTGAGTTCGTTGAGTGACAGTTTCCTGTAATCGGGTTGGTCAGATTTTATCTCGACTTCCTTAGAAAAGAGTTCATCTACTATAATATCTTCTTTCTCCTGTTCTTCTTTCTCTTTTGCGGTATCTCCCTTGAGGTAGATACCGGCCTTGTCCAGGATATTCTTATAGGTGAAAATGGGTGCCTGGAATCTCAAAGCAAGTGCAATGGCATCGCTGGTCCTGGCATCAATGATCTCTTCAATTTTATCGCGCTCACAAATGAGGCTGGAATAGAAAACCCCGTCTACCAGTTTGTGAATGATCACCTGTTTTACAACGATCTCAAACCTGTCGGCAAAATTCTTGAAAAGGTCGTGGGTGAGTGGGCGTGGAGGCTTGATCTCTTTCTCAAGAGCGATAGCGATAGATTGAGCTTCAAAAGCACCAATTACAATAGGGAGTTTACGCTCTCCTTCCACCTCACTCAAAATTAAGGCATAGGCCCCATTCTGGGTTTGGCTGTAAGAAATTCCTTTAATGTTAAGGCGCACTAAACTCATACTTCAAAAATAAAAAAAAAGCTGTCTAAACGGGCAAAATACCTATCTGAGACAGCCCTTTTAACGGCTTGCAAGTTAAAAAAATTATGAGTTACCAGCCTTAAATTCCTTTAATTTTTCGGTGAGCTTTGGTACTATCTCAAAGGCATCTCCTACCACCCCGTAATCGGCAGCCTTAAAGAAAGGTGCTTCGGGGTCATTATTGATTACCACTTTTGTTTTTGAGGCACTTACCCCTGCAAGATGTTGTATTGCTCCAGAAATTCCAATAGCGATGTACAGGTTTGCTGCAACGGGTTTTCCAGTCTGGCCTACGTGTTCACTATGAGGTCTCCAGCCCATATCACTCACAGGTTTTGAACAGGCTGTCGCTGCTCCCAGTGTTTCGGCAAGTTCTTCAACCATGCCCCAATTTTCAGGACCTTTAAGACCTCTTCCGCCAGATACCACAATTTCGGCATCGGCAATAGTCACCTTATCGGCTGCTTTGTCTACAGAAACCACGTTGATTGCAAAATCTCCTTCAGAAAGAGAAGGGGAGAAATCTTCTTCCGTAGCGTCTGTTTGATTTTCTTTTAATCCGAAGGCATTTTTAGAAAGCCCAATGATCTTCACATCGGTAGATAATTTGGTGAAGTTAAAAGCCTTGTTGGTGAATGCGGTTCTTTTTACCTGTAGTGGATCTGTACCTTCGGGTAAAGCCACCACGTTTGAAGCGTATCCCGCCTCCAGTTGTACTGCCAATAGTGGTGCTAAATATTTTGCGTTTGCACTCTGGCTTACAATGATCACTTTTGACCCTTCCTTTTTGGCTGCCTGCTTAATGGCATCGGCGTAGGCTTTGGCATTGAATTTTTGAAGCTTCCCGTCATTTACCTTTAATACTTTGCTCACTCCATACTTCCCAAGGTCACCTGCACTTTCCGCATTAAAAGAAATAGCTGTGACTTCTGTTCCCAGCATGTCGGCAACACCTTTTGCATAAGAAGCCACCTCAAAGGCAGTCTTCTTAAATTGTCCTTCTTCCGATTCTGTATATACTAATACTGACATATTTTTTTCTTTAAATTCCAATTAATAAATTCCAAATTCCAAAGCCTTCAGTTCAAACCTTGAACCTTAAACTTTAAACCCTGAACTTTAAATTACTTTAGCCTCGTTGTGAAGCAGGTTGATCAATTCATCAAGATTATCGGCATCAACAAGCTTGATATCCCCTTTTGGTTTGGGTTTTTCGAATTTAACGGCTTCAGAATGTGTCGCTGTATCTACAGGATCAATTACGTTAAGCGGCTTTTTTCGCGCCTGCATAATTCCGCGCATGTTAGGAATGCGAAGGTCGCTTTCCTGTACAATTCCCTTCTGGGTACCTATTACTAATGGAAGATTTGTCTTTAGTGTTTCTTTTCCTCCATCGATTTCGCGAATGGCCGTAGCTTCATTTCCTTCTACTTCCAATCCTATACAGGTATTTACGAAATTTGCGCCAATGAGACCGGCTACCATTCCGGGAACCATTCCGCCGTTGTAGTCGATAGATTCGCGGCCGGCAATTATAAGGTCATAACCACCATCCTGTGCTACTTTTGCTATTTGTTTGGCAACATAGATCCCGTCTGTAGCGGGTGTGTTTACACGTATAGCGCTATCGGCACCAATAGCCAAAGCTTTTCTTAAAGTAGGTTCGGTCTCTGTGCCGCCTACATTCACCACATCTACTGTTGCACCTTGCTTCTCTTTGAACCACATGGCCCTTGTAAGACCAAATTCATCATTTGGATTGATCACGAACTGCACCCCCGCGGTGTCGAATTTTGTATCACCTTCAGAAAAATTAATCTTTGAGGTGGTATCAGGAACGTGACTAATACACACTAATATTTTCATATATCTCAGAATTTTGTAAATAAAAATTATAAATGGATTACGAAGATACATAAAAACTGAGGAAAAATACTGTGCGTGCATAAGAAATTTTTGTTCTCAAGTTGGCCATAATCCTTGTTTGAATTACTATTTTTGTGATTCGAAAATTTTAATCAAATACGTGTAATGAAGACAATCCAGTTCAGGGAAGCAATTGCCCAGGCCATGACAGAAGAAATGCGCAGGGATGAATCTGTGTACCTTATGGGAGAAGAGGTTGCTGAATATAATGGTGCTTATAAAGCATCAAAAGGGATGTTGGATGAATTTGGTCCAGATCGCGTGATCGATACACCCATCTCAGAATTAGGTTTTTCCGGAATAGGTGTTGGTAGCGCCATGAATGGAAACCGTCCCATCATAGAATTCATGACCTTTAACTTTTCCCTGGTGGGAATTGACCAGATTATAAATAACGCAGCCAAGATGCGCCAAATGAGTGGTGGGCAATTTAATGTTCCCATTGTATTTCGTGGGCCAACAGCTTCGGCAGGCCAATTGGGAGCTACCCACTCACAGGCATTTGAAAGCTGGTATGCCAATACTCCGGGATTAAAAGTAATTGTACCTTCTAACCCTTACGATGCAAAAGGACTTTTAAAAGCGGCTATTCGCGATGACGATCCTGTGATCTTCATGGAGTCTGAGCAAATGTATGGCGACAAGGGAGAAGTGCCCGAAGAAGAATATGTACTGCCAATTGGTAAAGCAGACATTAAAAGAGAAGGTAGCGATGTAACTATTGTTTCCTTCGGAAAGATCATCAAGATCTGTTATAAGGCTGCTGAAGAACTTGAAAAAGAAGGAATTTCATGTGAGATTATCGACTTGCGTACCATTCGCCCGATGGATCATGAAACTATCCTGGAATCTGTAAAGAAAACCAACCGCCTTGTTATTGTTGAAGAAGCATGGCCATTTGGAAACGTAGCTACAGAGATCACTTACCAGGTGCAGTCACAGGCATTCGATTTCCTTGATGCGCCAATTGTAAAGATCAATACTGCCGATACTCCTGCTCCTTATTCTCCGGTACTACTCGAAGAGTGGTTGCCAAATCACAACGATGTGATCAAAGCAGTGAAAAAGGTTATGTATAAGGACTAAATAATGCCCTTCCAAAAATGACATTTTTGAGCCTCCTTTTTGGGAGGCTTCTTTTTTTAAATGCCAGATTCCAAAAGCCAAATTCCAAAACAGTTTACCTTGGGGTAATTGTGGCTTCTCTTCCCCCTAAATTTCCGAAGGGGAACTTAGATTCGAATTGGAATTTAATGCCTGGAATTTGGGATTTGTTGTTTGGAATTTGCTACGCCATTTGTGAAGAAAAACTTAAACTTTGCGGCAGGGAGCAACTTCTAAATATTTTATATCTGCTTAAAACCGAATGAAGTATTATATTTGCCGCCCCCTAAAGACAAAAACAGACTAAATTATACTATATAGTAATGAGTAAAACATTTGATGTTCTTATCGAGATCCCCAAGGGAAGTCGAAATAAATACGAGTATGACTTCAAGCTAAAGAAAGTCCGTTATGACAGGATGATCTTTTCTTCGATGATGTATCCTGCAGATTACGGGTTCATTCCTGAAACTCTGGCCCTTGACGGCGATCCGCTTGATGTGCTGGTACTGGTAACAGAGCCAACCTTCCCCGGTTGTGTTATGGAGGTAAAGCCAATTGGAGTATTCCATATGGCCGATGAAAAAGGACCCGATGAAAAAGTGATCTGCGTACCGGTTTCCGATCCTATCTGGAACAGGCTTAACGATCTTGGCGATGTGAATGGCCACCTTATAAAAGAAATTGAACACTTCTTCCAGGTCTACAAAGATCTTGAGCAAAAGAAAGTAGATGTTGAAGGTTGGGGCGATGTTAATGAAGCAAACTCCATCATCAAAGATTGTATTCAGAGATATAAAGACAGTAACGGGGAGAAGGGTAACTTCTCCATCATGTAACCGTTTCAGGATATAAGACAGGAGGCTGTCTGGTAAGGCTATTACTGCGTTATTCTTAATTTTTCAGGATCCTATTAGGAACTGAAATATTTAAGGAGCGACAGGGAGAAAGCTTTACCGGGCAGCTTTTTTTTTGTGCACGCCTCATTTTCACCTCTTTCTAAAAGCTGAATTTCAACCAGTCTATAATAAAAATTAAATCTTCCTTACATTTTCTTTCAAAAATGTATTTTCTCCGGCTCATCTCCCGTTATGGCTGAGGATAAACAAAGATTTCCTCTCAGATTATGAGAAAGATCATTTTTATTAATCCATATTTATCCCTCTTTTGCTAACTTTAACAGCGTAAATAAATTTAACAAAAAATTATGGAATCATTGATGATTTGGTTGCCGGCTATTCTGGCAATCATAGGGCTCATTTTCATGTGGGCAAAACGCTCCTGGGTTTTAAAACAGGATGCGGGAGATGGAAAGATGAAGGAAATTTCATCTCACATTTATGAAGGAGCTCTTGCTTTTCTTAATGCCGAATACAAGATCCTTACTATTTTTGTTATTGTAGCCAGTATCCTGCTGGCAGGAATATCTTTTATTGTTCCCACTACTCATATTCTAATTGTTGTAGCTTTTATATTTGGAGCTATTTTTTCGGCTTTCGCCGGAAATATCGGGATGCGCATCGCAACTCAATCTAACGTTCGTACTACACAAGCCGCAAGAACAAGCCTGCCGCAGGCACTAAAAGTGTCTTTTGGTGGCGGTACCGTTATGGGACTTGGAGTTGCCGGTCTTGCCGTTCTGGGATTAACAACTTTCTTCATCATCTTTTTCCACGTCTTTATGGGCGGGGAGTGGACCGATGTTCACCAAATGACCATCGTGCTTGAAACCCTTGCCGGTTTCTCTCTTGGAGCCGAGTCTATTGCACTATTTGCTCGTGTAGGTGGTGGTATTTATACCAAAGCTGCCGATGTGGGTGCCGATCTTGTTGGAAAAGTGGAAGCAGGTATTCCTGAAGATGATCCGCGTAACCCGGCAACCATTGCCGATAACGTGGGTGATAACGTAGGTGACGTAGCCGGAATGGGTGCCGACCTCTTCGGAAGTTATGTAGCTACCGTACTTGCCGCCATGGTACTTGGAAACTATGTCATCAAAGATATGGGCGGTAATATTGTTGCTGAAGGTTTCGGCGGAATTGGACCAATCCTTCTTCCAATGGCCATTGCAGGTTTCGGAATTATATTCTCTATAGTAGGAACGCTATTGGTGAAGATCAACAGCAATACTGCCAAGGAAGCTGAAGTTCAGTCGGCGCTAAACAAAGGAAACTGGTTCTCTATCGTACTGGTAGCGATCTCTTCTTTCTTTTTGGTGACCTGGATGTTGCCAGAAACCATGCAAATGGAATTCTTTGGGGAAGGGCCACAACAAATCTCCTCAATGCGGGTATTCTATGCTACTCTGGTTGGGCTTGTAGTAGGAGGAGTGATCTCTGCCGTAACCGAATATTATACAGGACTTGGTAAAAAGCCTGTAATGTCTATAGTACAAAATTCCAGCACCGGTGCCGGGACAAACATTATTGCAGGTCTTTCTACCGGAATGATCTCTACTTTCTATTCTGTACTTCTTTTTGCTATCGCTATCTGGGCCTCTTATGCCTTCGCAGGTTTCTACGGAGTAGCACTTGCAGCTTCAGCAATGATGGCTACCACTGCAATGCAGCTGGCAATTGATGCCTTTGGGCCAATCGCCGATAACGCCGGAGGTATCGCCGAAATGAGCGAACTACCTTCCGAAGTTAGAGAAAGAACCGATATTCTTGATTCTGTAGGAAACACTACTGCTGCAACCGGAAAAGGTTTTGCAATCGCTTCGGCAGCGCTTACCTCTCTTGCACTTTTTGCAGCCTACGTAACCTTCACAGGAATTGATGGGATCAATATTTTCAAAGCTCCTGTTTTAGCCATGCTGTTTATTGGAGGAATGATTCCCGTTGTTTTCTCTGCCCTTGCAATGCAATCAGTAGGAAAAGCAGCTATGGATATGGTGAACGAGGTGCGTCGCCAGTTCCGTGAGATTCCAGGGATTATGGAAGGAACAGGAAAACCACAATACGACAAATGTGTGGAGATCTCTACCAAAGCTGCCCTTCGTGAAATGCTTTTACCTGGTCTTCTTACTATTGGGTTCCCTATTATTATAGTAATTATTCCTATGGTACTTGGGTATGAAAACCGTCTTATCGCCGAAATGCTTGGAGGCTACATGGCCGGGGTGACCGTGAGTGGTGTGCTTTGGGCAATTTTCCAAAACAATGCCGGTGGTGCGTGGGATAATGCCAAGAAATCTTTTGAAGCCGGGGTAATGATCAACGGCGAGATGACCTACAAAGGGTCTGAAGCTCATAAAGCTGCTGTAACCGGTGATACCGTGGGTGATCCTTTTAAAGACACTTCAGGGCCTTCAATGAACATCCTTATCAAACTTACCTGTTTGATTGGGCTTGTGATCGCCCCTATTTTGGGTCAGGATATGGAAATAGCTACCACGCCAGAAGTTGATGAAGTAACCATACTTCAGGAGGAAACAGAAGTTGAGCCTGTAGCCCAATTTTCAACCGATAAACAAGAAGCCCTTGTTACTGCGGAAAAAATAGCTGCAGCTGTGAAAACTTCCGAAGCAAATACTTCTGAAGCAAAAACTTCCGAAGTGACCTCTCAAAAAGAGTAATTTCCGAAGAGATTTGCTAAAATATTTTTAAAATCCCCTGCAACTGCGGGGGATTTTTGATTTTAAATGTACCTTGAATGAGGTGTTAAAAATGCCATTTTAAAACCCTCTTTATGAAGCTCTTTTCCAGGCTCAAAAATTACCTTACTGCAAAACCTGAAGTGAAACTGGCTACTTACCGCAGTTACGGCACAGCCAGCCACCTGTACCTGCTGGGGCGTGCCATTGATGATGATAACCTGAAGATGCATGAAGACCAGAGTTTCTTTAGAACCCTTGGCAACACCTATAAACAGTTTGATAGTTATGAGATTGCAAATACGGGGGTGACGCTAAGCCTGCCAAACGGTACCGAGCTTACCACAAAGACAAATGCCGAAGGATATTTTCTCTTTGACAAAACCATTTCTCTTAACCTGAAAGAGTTTGCCGATGACGGCGGGTGGCTAAAGCTGAAATGTTCCTTTTCAAATGAGGTGCCCAACAGCATAATCACCAATGAAAATAATTTTGAAGCCGAACTGCTTATTCCGCCGCAAAAGGCCACTTTTGGGGTGATAAGTGATATTGATGATACCATTTTGCACACAGGGGTAACTTCTTTTTTGAAATGGAGGCTCATCAAAAATTCCCTTTTTAAGAACGCTCACAAAAGGATATCCCTGGAAGGCGCCCCAAAATTCTATCGCGACCTGCACGCTGGTAAGAAAGGGAATGAACAAAACCCTATGATCTATCTGAGTAACAGTCCGTGGAATTTATATGAGTACCTGAAGCTCTTCCTGGAGATCAATGATTTTCCAAAAGGGCCAATTTTGCTTCGGGATTTTCGCACCCCATTTGACAGAACCCTCAAACCCGAGAAACCTCATAAACAAAAGGAGATCATCAACATTTTAAAGACCTATCCGCACCTCAATTTTATACTCATTGGCGATAGTGGTGAGCACGATCCTGCTATCTACACCGAGATCGCTGCCCAGTACCCGGACCGTATTCTGGCTATTTACCTGAGAAGCGTAAAGCACCGCCGACAAATGCGCAGGGTGAGAAGTATTGTAGATAATTTCGAAACAGTCCCTCTTCTTATGGTCGAAACCTCAGAGCAGGCCCGCGAGCACGCCAGGCAACACGGATTTATTTAAACAGAAGCCGTAAGGTTTAAAGCACAAGTCTCAAGTTCCAGATTTTACGGAGAATTATCTTCCGCCGGAGGAAAGCCCGAAGAACGAAGTAAAACCCGTAACTACCAACTTCTATCTCCCGTCTAAAGCCTACCGTCTAAAGTCTACAGACTACTTAAAAAGTCCGTTAAGCTCCCCATCCACCCTTGTGATAATGTTCCCGAGATCTTCAGGGTTATCTACAAAGTTGATATTATCAACATCTATGATGAGCAGGTTTCCTTTGTTGTAGTTGTGCACCCAGGCTTCGTAACGTTCATTGAGGCGGCTTAGGTAATCTATAGAAATAGAATTTTCGTAATCTCTCCCGCGTTTGTGGATCTGGGAAACCAGGTTAGGGATACTGCTGCGCAGGTAGATCAAAAGGTCTGGGCCCTGCACCACACTTTCCATAAGATCGAAAAGCGACCGATAGTTTTCGTAATCGCGATTGGTCATCAGCCCCATAGCATGCAGGTTAGGCGCAAAAATATGGGCATCTTCATAGATGGTGCGGTCCTGGATTATCGCCCTTCCGCTTTCCCGAATTTCTAAAATCTGCCTAAAACGGCTGTTCAAAAAGTAGATTTGCAGGTTAAAAGACCAGCGTTCCATTTTGTTGTAGAAGTCTTCGAGGTAAGGGTTTTCCAATACGTCTTCATACTGGGCTTCCCAGTTAAAATGTTTAGCTAGTGATTTGGTAAGGGTGGTTTTTCCCGCCCCAATATTTCCCGCAATGGCTACGTGCATGTTGAGTGAATTTGGCTGTTGATAGATGAGTGGTGAAAACTTCAGGTGGTAAATATAAGAGAATTAACAGATGTATTAAAAACTGAATTCAGATTAATTGCTTCGGAAAAATGCTGTTTTAAAGCAGCAATCTGTAACTGAAGTTTTTAGTTATTGCCATCAAATTCCGTAAAAATGCTTCGGAAAAATACCTGTCAAAAATGGCATTTTGGGATCACAATGCCCGGAATACTTCCGCAGCAGAACAGGTTTCGCACTTTGAAAGCATCCAGAGGCAGTCAATAAAATCGGTGATCATGTGAAAGGCCAGGCCAATCATCACCAACCGAAAGATCTTGTGCCTGATGAAAATCGCACCCAGGAAGTAAAGCGGAATCACATATTCCGAATGCAATACATGAAACCCAATGCTGCAGCGGCCGGGTTGGAAGATTGGAGTAGCCAGTAGATGATCTACATCAACAAGCATAGTGGCCAGCAGGATGAGCCAGTATTTTTTCCAGTTCGTTTTGTCGTACCAGTAAGCAATAGCGCCAATAAAGATAAAGTGGAGAAAATAATGGGTGATGGTTTGAATCAATGGTTTCGGGATTAAAGATCGATGTTCAAGTTGCGAAGAATCAGGTTTTCAAAAGCAGGTTTATTCAAGGAAAAATATAGTTTGTTGCTGCACGAATTAAGATTGATAACCGATGCAAGATAGTCAGAAATTGGAATAAGGAATAGGAGTGAGCTAAAGCCTCTTCAAAAATGCCATTTTTGAGACCTGTCTTAAATCCCATTCCTTTTCCCCAACCCTAAAGGGAGGGAATGGATTTTTAGATGTTGATATTTTGAAAAAAGTTGGGCTAAAGCCCTTTCTCTCTGTTCTTTTTAATCCTCCGGCTAAAGCCGGAGGTAATTCATGTTTTATGTGGAGGAGATTTATTTCCGGGATTATGTTGTAACCAGCATTTATGTGGTGCTGCTAAGGTTCCTGCTTTGTCCCCTCCTTCGGAGGGGTGCCCGCAGGGCGGGGTGGGGGAGGGCTACACTATATTGTCATCAGGAGCTATGATTCTTCTATGTTGTCCCTACAGGACATTTTATTGGGATATATTAATAACTCGGGGCTTTGGCCCCGGGCTACACATATTTTGCCCCTCTGGGGCTATGATTCTAGTGCTGATATTTTTTGCTTAAAGCCCTCTCAAAAATGTCTTTTTTGAGACCTCAAGCAATTCATGTTTTGCATGGAGGAGATTTAATTCCGAGAATATGCTGTCACCGGAATTTATGTGGTGCTGCTAAGGTTCCTGCTTTGTCCCCTCCTTCGGAGGGGTGCCCGTAGGGCGGGGTGGGAAATGGACTTCCCGGGCTTTAGCCCTATAACGAGAAATGGATGAACAGTTTGCACTGTCCACCCATCTTTCAGACCTGAAAATCACTCCCCCAAATGACTTCAGATCTATATTTATAATATTTAGAATGGTTAAATTTTAATCAGATCCAACTCCACTGCAATCAATAGTCTGAATTTGTTCATAAGCCTCCTGGTAGTAGTCACCCCAGTAGGGACAGTCATTGAAATCACTGTAGAAGTCAAGCAGCGCATTCTTATAAGCTTCACAATTTGCAGTAGTTTGATTTTCAGAAAAAGCTGTCAGGGCTGCTGTTACATCTTCATATTCGGCTTCAAAATTTGCACATCCGGCGGCGGCATCATCATCACTTCCAGAGTCATCATCTGAACAGGACTGAAAGCCTGTAAAGACTGCGAAAAAGATCATTAAAAGAAATATAGATTTGATTTTCATAATTTTAAATTTTAGTTGATTTGACAATCTGATGCAGGGCTTCGAATTAAAAAGACACTATACATTCCGGAACCACTCCTCAAACCTGTCTCCCAATACAGGAACTGGTTTCAGCTTTCCGTTAATGGAGTTTATAAGTCCCATGATCCATAGATATAACAGGAAGATAGACCCGAAAAAACTCACCAGCCAACCCAGGATAGGGATCATTCCAACGGCAAAAACAGCGATCCCACAAACAGTTAATCCTAAAGATTGCTTGATATGGTAGGCAGCAAATGCATCTTTTTTCTCATTGTTCATCACAAAGGCTATGATTAAACCTATGAAGGTTAAATAAGCGATGACTGCCACTGTAGTATCTTCGGTCTTATTATTTTGAGTTTCAGTTTGTGTGTTTCCGGTTTCCATAGAAGTAATTTTTAGGATTAGAATTAAGGCTCTGGTCTCTGGTAAGAAGTAGCTTAAAAATTGGTTGGTTAGAAAGCTTTTTTCAGAATTATAAAGACTTAGATACTGAATTTCACACCGGCTCCAATCACCAGCTGACTTCCATCTATGATGACATATTTAACTTCGGCAAAAGGGGTGATGCCGCTTCCAATCTCGAAATTCGCGCCCGCTCCCAGGTTTAAACCAAATCTTCCGTCACTGGTTTCCATGGAAGAATCACCAAAGGGCGATTCGTCAAAGTCGAATTTGACATGGGTGTAATTGAGTCCCGCAATCCCATAAAAATCCAGACTTTCGTTTTCTACGAAGTAGTAATTTGCATTTCCGTTTATTTCCCACCAGTTCAAACTGACGCCAGATTCATCTTTTGGGAAATAATAAATGAAGCCGGGAGATATGCTTAGGTTTTCCATAACAGGAATTTCAGCATTGACCCCAATTCCCACATTTTCAATTTCGGTTCCATAAGCAACCATAGCACCCAGGCGGGTATCATTTTGTGCATTGGCCACAAAACAAGTTCCCAGGAAAATTAAAGCGCTGGTAAAAAGTAATTTAGTTTTCATTCTGTAATAGTTCAAAGGTTAGTGTTTTAGAATTTTTCAGAAGTTATTTTTTCCGATTGATTGGTGTAAAAGTCAGTAAATTAGATGATTATGAAGTTGGTTAATGAGTGTAGAGGGCTTGTCATTTAGGGAAGACAGTGAGGAAACTATTCAAAGGATGATTTTGGATGAGTTTGTACAATATTCCCTTGCCTAATTCATATGGGGCTTATCCTCAGGAATAAGAGCATTTAGTCCCGAAGTTTTTTAAAAGGTCATTTATAAGACTTACATTTATTAGGGTAAACCATTCACTTTTTGAAGTTTAGTAAAAATGAGAGTAGCAATTGTTGATGATGAGGTGCATTGTGTGGAGGGGCTGGTCCTGCATGTCAAAAGCAAATTTCCCGAAACTGAGATCGTCTTTAAGGGGACTAAACCTGAAGATGCGCTCATAGCTATTCCTAATGTAAAGCCCGATTTGCTCTTTTTGGATGTTGAAATGCCGGGAATGAATGGTTTTGAATTGCTGGATCAACTTTCTGAAGAAACCTTTGATGTCATTTTTACCACCGCATACAGCCAGTATGCCGCACAGGCTTTTAAGGCCAAGGCCGTGAATTACCTGCTTAAGCCAATTGATGAAACCGAATTTGAAACCGCGGTGCAGCAATGGAAAAAAGAAAGGGAAATGAAAAAGGACCTTTCTTCTGATAGAATGAATGAGCTGTTGAACCACATGAAAAGGGAGGGGATCCTCAAGAACAAAATAGCAGTGCCGGTGACTGAAGGCTTTGAGTTTATCGAAACCAATGACATTTTATATTGCCAGAGCCAGAATAATTACACCTTACTATTTACTACCAATAACCGGAAACTGGTTTTGAGCAAAACCCTCAAGGAATTTGAGAAATTGCTCGACAAATACTTTTTTATCCGCATTCATAAATCCTATCTCATCAATCCCAATTACATGCAAAAGTATTATCGGAATGATGGAGGTTATCTTGTGATGCAGGATGGAAAATCCATCCCGGTGAGCAAAAGTAAAAAGGACCTTATCACGAACTTATTTGATGCAATTACCAAAACGGCTTAACAAAATTCATGGCACTTTCTTTCTCCGGAAATTTCTTTTGAACATTTCAGGAAATTACTGCAGATCCCTATGCCTATTTAGTTTTCTGTTGATCCTGCTGTGCTCCACTTCAGGCTTTCCCCAATCCCGGCTCGATAGTCTCAAAACATCTTTTGAAGAGGAAACCAATGATTCCCTGAAAGTGGTCTATGGTATACAGATGCTAAGAGAGTTTCACCGGAATGAACATAAGGAAGAAGAGGAATATGACCTGGCCCGCGGACTAATTCAGAAGGCATTGAATACAGGAGATTCCCTGCTGTATGCCAGGACCCTCGATAACCTGGGGCTGCTTTACAGGTATCACCAGCGTTACGATGAGGCGCTGTCTTTGCATACAAAAGCCTTTAATCTGGTGGAGGATATGGAAGTTGATCCCGTCCATAAAATGATCTTTGCAAATAATGCGGGGGTGGCAGGGCGTTACAACCAGAGATATGATACGGCGGTTTCCTATTACATGAAGGCTTTAAAGATAGCCGAAGAGGAGAATGATCTTAAGAATATCGCTATTGCCGGCAACGGGATTGGCAATACCCTGGGGAATATTCCGGGGCGACAGGATGAAGCTCTGACTTATTTTGAACGTTCCCTTGAGGCAGAAAAACAGCGAGGCAACAGTCTTGGGGTGGCCATGAATTATCTTTCTATAAGTGACTACTACATTGATAAGGAGGAGTTCACGACCGCGCGAAAGTATCTTGATGAACTGCTTAGGATAAACCGCGAGAGAGAAGATAATTACGGACTTGCGATTACCTATGAGTTCTATGGGAAATCTTACCTGGAGGAGGGCAAAGACCTTGACAAGGCTGCTTATTATTTTGAGGATGCCCTCAGTAGATTTGAAAAAATTGGTGATGCGCATCAACAGGCGCAGATTCAGGGGAGTTTAGGAGATGTTCGGTTCAAACAGGATCGACTTGTTCCTGCGAAGAGCTATTATGAGAAATCCCTTGAACTCGCCAAAGATCTTAATCAGCATGGTTTGATCATGAAGAATTCCTATCAGCTGGCAGAGATTCTTGAAAGACAGAATCAGCCTTCAGCAGCTTTGCAGTACATTAAACAGGGGAAGGCGTATGAAGATAGTATTAAACTGGAAGAACAAAATGTTGAGATAGCTGCTCTCATTCGGAAGTATGACATAGAGAAAAAGGAAGATCATATTCAGCTGCTTGAGAAGGACAAGGCGCTGCAGCAAACTCTTCTTGACAATCAGCAACAAAAACTGGAGCGGCGCAGGATCCTTATGTTGCTCCTTGGCACAGGCCTTTTATTTATCCTCGTGATTTTCCTGTTACAGTATCGCAACCATCAAATGAAAAAGAAGGTCAACGCCCGTATTTTGAAAGAGGAGAAAGAGAAGATGAAAGCCATTTACGAGCGCAACCTGGCCCGGGCAGAGATTCTTGTGACCCGCCTGCGTGTCAATCCACATTTTATCTTTAACAGCCTTAACGCCATCACCTATCTTATACAAAGCAATCAAAACGCCAAAGCCATGAAATACCTGGTGGTGTTTAGCCGCTATACCAGGATGGTGCTGGAAACCTCTCAAAAACATGTGGTTCCTTTATCTGAAGAACTTAAGCTGACGCAATATTATCTCACCCTTGAAAAGAACCGTTTTGAAAAGGATTTCACTTTTGAAATAAAGGGAGAAGATGCGCCTGAAGTTGAAAAGATCCTGATCCCTCCATTGCTGCTACAGCCGCTTATCGAAAATGCCATTTGGCACGGACTGCTTCCCAGCAAACGTGAAACAAAGAGGTTACTCCTGGAGGTGATTCCTGAAGGAGAGATCGTGAAGATCATTATCGATGACAACGGAGTGGGCAGAAGTGGTATCGAAAAAAGGTCTGCGGAAAAAGATCATAAAAGTATGGGGATGCAGATCATTAAAGAAAGAATAGAACTCTTCAACAAGAGCTATTCGGGGCATATAGATTGTGAAGTCATTGATAAAAAGGACGAACAGGGAAAACCTGAAGGCACCCGTATTGTTTTCAAGCTAAAACAAAAGATCTTATCCGAAAATCCTGCTGAACTTCTTTCCTGAATTGGGAAATCTGAAACAAGATTTGCTCTTCAGATTTTAAATTTCCATTGTATTACTCTTAATTGGGCTAAAGCCCACTCTAAAATGCCTTTTTTGGAACCCCCGGCTAAAGCCGGAGGCAATTCATAATTTTAACCTCCCCTCCTTCGGAGGGGGGGGGGCGCAGGGTGGGGTGGGAGAGGGCTTCAATATTTTACCCTCTAAGCCAATAATTATTCTGCCAATACATTTGACAAAACCCTCTCAAAAATGCCATTTTTGGGACCCATATCAAAACCCATTCCTTTTCCCCAGCCCTAAAGGGAGGGAAGGGGTTTTAGACATAGATATTTATAATTGTGCTAAAGCCCTTTTTCTTTGTTCTTTTTGGTCCTCCGGCTAAAGCCGGAGGCAATGCATTTCTGTTTTATCCCCTCCTTTGGCGAGGTGC
The DNA here is from genome assembly GCF_050750585.1 of Salinimicrobium sp. WS361. Taxonomy (NCBI): domain Bacteria; kingdom Pseudomonadati; phylum Bacteroidota; class Flavobacteriia; order Flavobacteriales; family Flavobacteriaceae; genus Salinimicrobium; species Salinimicrobium sp. WS361. Next base: position 219,110 of record NZ_JBOJLM010000007.1, on the reverse strand, counting down.
CCGCAGGATGGGTAGGAGAGGTCTAAAATCCATCAATTGCCCCCACCTTCAGGTGGAGGATTAATATAAAATCAGTTCCAGGGCTTTAGCCCAATCCGAGCTCCGGAGGGGCGATATATTTCTAGCCCCGGATTTTCATAAGAAGAATGAGAGTCCCAGAGGGACGGCATATATTAAAGAGGCAGTTCTGGATCAACTGGAGAAATTCCTCTCAAAAATGTCATTTTTGGGATCCCAACCTAAAAACCCATTCCTTTTCCCCAACCCTAAAGGGAGGGAATGAGTTTTAGACAGATATATTTACAATTGGGCTTATATGATTCAAAAAGATCCTTTTTCCGAAGGAAAAAGAAAAGCCGAAATCCAAAGGATCCCGGCTTCTCCATTTCTAAAATCTCATATCTCATATCTCATATCTCATGTCTAACAGCGAAGCGATCCAATATCTAACAGCGCAGCGGTCTAATCACCCATTATACAATATTCATTATACATTATACAATCCCTAATGCGCCATACATCCATGTGCATGCCCTTCCTCATGCCATCCAAAAGAAGGATTGTAATTGTTGTTCTCCCAGTAAAAATTCAGTCTTTCTTTCGGTTCGTTTCCAATCTCGTTCATAGTACTGGCATCATAAAGTCTTCCGTTTACCATGGTGTAGATGATGCTGTTGGAGTTTCTGATATCCTCCAACGGATTTTCCTCCAATACCAGCAAGTCAGCGAGTTTACCGACTTCCAGGCTTCCGATCTCGTCACCCAGACCAAGGTATTCTGCGGAGTTGATAGTGGCAGTTTTTAAGGCTTCCATGTTGCTCATGCCGCCCATTTGTATCAGCCACAGCTCCCAGTGTGCTCCAAGGCCCTGTAATTGTCCGTGGGCACCCATGTTCACTTTTACGCCGATGTCCGAAAGTTCTTTTGCAGTTTCTGAAACCAAGATAGGTCCGTTTTCGTATTCTTCATCAGGTATTTTGGTGCGATGTCTTGAACGGGAATCTATTACAGAACGCGGCGTGAATTCCAGAAGTTTCTCATTCTCCCACACATTGTGCTTGTCGTAGAAATAATATTCCCCGTTGATTCCACCGTAATTTACGATGAGCGTAGGCGTGTAGCCTGTGTTACTGTTGCCCCAAAGCGTTTTAATATCTTTATAGACAGGCGCGATTGGGATGTTGTGTTCAATCCCGGTATGCCCGTCCACGATCATGTTCATGTTGTGGAAGAATGTACTTCCGCCCTCAGGCACCACATTCATGTCGAGTTCTTTTGCTGCCTGCATCACCTGCTGGCGCTGCTCCCGGCGCGGCTGATTGTAACTTTTAACTGAAGTCGCCCCAAATGCTTTGGTCCTGCGTAAGGCAGATCTTGCGTCTTCCAGACTGTTGATCTCGGCTTTGAAATCTCCTTCGGCCCCGTAAAGGATGATCCCGGTGGAGTAGAGGCGTGGGCCAACCATTTCGCCGCTCTTGATCAATTCGGCCATTCCGAAGACGGTTTCACTCAAAGCAGAAGGGTCATGCGCGGTGGTAACCCCGTAAGCGAGGTTTGCAAACGCAGGCCAGTGCTGCTGCGGCGTTAATCCGTATCTAAAAGCGCCAATGTGAGCATGCGCATCTACCATTCCGGGCATGATGGTCTTGCCTTTCACATCATAAACTTTCGCATTTTTCGGCACATTTACTTCGGAAGCATTCCCTATCTGCACGATCTTGTTGCCTTCGATCACGATACTTCCGTTCTCGATCACTTGCTCGCCGTTCATGGTGATGATGCGGGCATTGGTGAAAGCGATCTGTCCTGAAGGCACATCGGTCTTTACTTTTAAACCAATCTTTGTTCCCTGCTCGGTAATTGGCGGAATGGAATCTACCGAGTTCTCTAAAAAGGTAAAACGCTCGGTAATTTTATTGGTGAAATATTCATCTCCCAAAGTCCAGTGCACATTCTGGCTATCGTTAGACCAGTGGATGTTGATCCCTGCATCTTTCGCCAGCTGACTCACCGGAACGGTTTTGGAATTGGGTCCTATTTCCACAGCTTTACCTGTCATTAACAACGGAGCCACGTAAGCTTTGTGCAGGTTGCTAAAGGCTACCCATTTATTGTCGGGGCTTGGTACGAGTCGGCCGCCGTACTTTGATTCCATGTGCGTGCGCTCGTCTTTTCCGTTGAGGTCAACACTCTTCAGCTTCTTGGTAAGACTTCCGAATAAATATCCCCCCGTTTGGAACAGGATGCGATCATCATTGGTGTTAAACATCGCGAATTCCCCCTCATCATTGATCTTCCTTAAATTCTCTCCGGAAGCGTTCATCAAATAGATTCCGGGATTCTTTGTGAAAGTCCTTCCGAGGTCAGAATTTCCGCCTTCCTTGTTGAAGACGATCATGCGCCCGTCACTTGAATAAGATGGGTTCCTGAAAATGCCTTTTTCGGCAGTCAGTTTTTTGGCATTCCTTCCGTTAAGGCCAACTGTTCTTACAGCGCCCATATTGTCGTCACTCCAGGTCACGTATACGATGCTCTTTCCGTCGGGAGAGAAAGCCGGTTCAAATTCGAATTCTTCAGCTTTGGTGATCCTTTCCGGAGAACCATTAGGAAGGCTTTTCTTCCACAGGTAACCCACGGCATTGAAGACAAGCGTCTTTCCATCGGGAGAGGTGACCGCGTGACGAATTACCTTCGGGTTAAATTCTTCGGAAAAGACTTTGTGCTTCACCTGGTGCGCTTCTGCAATTTTGATGGTGTTGTTCACCTCAAACGGAATTTCAGAAACACGGGCGTTCTCAATATTCGCTTTTTTGATCTTTCCCTGGCTCCAGAAAACGATCTCCTGGCTGTTGGGCATCCAGCCAAAGCCAGGATACACGCCAAAGATGGCCCATGCTTCCTGTTGATCTTTGCTCAACTGATCATTCACCGGCCATTCCTCGCCTGTTTCGAGGTCGTGGATGTAAAGCACCGAGTTGGTACGCACGCGTTTTACAAAAGCCAGCTTCTTCCCGTCGGGTGACACCTGTGATCTCGCAGCACCACCCGGTCCGCCGGTAACGCGGTCGATCTCACCAGTTTCGAAGTCATAGCGATTGATCACGTAGATCTGGTTGTTTGGGTCTTTATTATATTGAAAATATCCTCCCGGATACACATCCTGGCTGTAGTACAGGTAGCGGCCATCGGGCGAGATGCTGGGCTCATTGATATCCTGTTGCTCGTTGGCTTTTTCTACCAGCTGAATCCCCGCGGCGCCTGCCCCTATGTGGTACATCCACATCTCGCCGGCTCCAAGGGAACGGCCCGAAGTGAAGTGCTTACGGGCCACAATTGCATTCCCGTCGGGCATCCAAACCGCGTTGTTGAGCAGCCTGAAATTCTCTTTGGTAAGTTGCTTTGCATCGCTGCCATCGGCATTCATGATCCAGATGTTGTCGCCACCACCGGCATCGCTGGTAAAGGAGATACTTTTCCCGTCGGGGCTAAAGCGCGGCTGCACATCATAGGCCATGCCGCTGGTGAGTGCCGTGGCTTTCCCACCACTGGCAGGCATAAGGTAAATATCCCCTAAAAGGTCAAAAACGATCTGCTTCCCATCGGGGCTTACGTCGAGGTTCATCCAGGTGCCTTCATTGGTGTTGAGGTCAACTTCCTTGATGTTCCAGTCTGAGGTATAGGGATCGTTGACATCCCATTTTTTGTCATCTTTCTTTTCTTCTTCCTGCGCGAAAATGGCGGAGGTGGTCATTAGCAGGAGTAATGCCAGTAGGGGTTTGTGGATCATAAGTGAATTTTGAAAATTTTAAGAGGGCTAAATATAGGGATTTTTTGAAGGTTTTATTGCTGAAGGTGCAGAGGGGCAGAAGACGTTCAAAAGTTTCTTCAGGAATAGAGGTTTCTGTAGAAAATTATGTTATTTTTAACAACTCCCTACAAGTCGATTTTATTCAGTTCCTACTGCTGGTATAATCTTTAATAAATATTATAAAAGCTGTCAATGAGCAAGAAGAATTACTACATTCTTTTAGGTAATGGGTTTACTATAGACTTAATAGATTTTTTAGCGTCCAAAAAGGACAGAAGTATAAATGTTAAAAATTTATTTTCAAATGGAGAACTTGTACCGTGGCCAGGTAATGATAAACCGGGATTTTTATCTTATAGATATTGTCCTAATTTATGGACTTTAGGAGCAAGGCCTACCATGACTGACAAAGATGCTATGGAGTTGATTGAGGATATAATAACCTGTGCGAACATACTTCATAGGAATAACAAAAAATCAAAAAATATATATATCAAGGCTTATAAAGAATTAGTAATTTATTTGCAGGCATTATTTGTGCATTATGACAATCAGATAAATATTGATACTGAAGAACTCTCAGAGTGGGCCTGGTTTAAATTTTTGAACAAAATATACAATTCGGAGGAGGTGGAAAAAATCCATATTGTGACCTTTAATTATGATATCTGGCTTGAACGAGTTTTTAGAAGAAATAATATTGACTTTGATATTTCCAATGTGGACGAGAAAGGGAAAAAAGTTGTTATTTATAAACCCCACGGATCCATAAGCTTCTCGCATAGAGTTAAAAAACCTAAAGAAGCTTTTGAAATACGCTACGACAGTGATTCCAGTGACGGAGAAATAAAAGAATTCTCCTTAAATTATACCGAAATTGACGCTCTAAATTCGGTAAATGCAATCATTCCCCCGGCTGGTGATTCTAGTAGATTAAATTTTAAATGGGCCAAGGAAATTCGAGATAAAGCAAAATCTGTCGCAAATGCATTAAGTAAAGATGATGAACTATTAATTTGCGGTTTGTCCTATTGGCATGTCGACAGGTTGGAAATAGATTCTATCTTAACAAGTATTAATCCGGACATTGAAGAAGTAAAGGTTATAAATCCTTATACTCCCAAGGTATTTAATGCTATTATAACTACTTTATTTGATAAAGTTATTTTTTACTGCAATTCCAAACCACTATTATAATGAATATTCTAAATAGAAATAGTACAACTATAAATATTGCCAATTTTTGGGAAAATTATCAGTTGAATAAATACAATTTCGATCCAGGCTATCAAAGAAAAGGAGATGTTTGGAGTATATCGAAAAAATCTTTTTTAATTGACACCATACTAAAAAATTTCCCTATACCTCCTATATTTCTACATCAACACATTGATGAAGATACGGGTAAAACAATGTATGATATTATTGATGGAAAACAAAGGTTAGGTTCTATTTTGAGTTTTATCAATAACGAAGTGAGAACGCCAGATGATTTTCACTCCGACAATTTTGGAATTCCCGAATTATCTGGAATTTATTTTCAAGACTTAGATACTGAGGAGCTAAATATTTGGAAAAAGGCTTTTTGGCGTTATGACATAACTATTGAATTTGTTGATACAGACCAAATTGAAGTAGTCAATAATATTTTTGATAGATTAAATCGTAACGGTGAACCTTTAACGAAACAAGAATTGAGGAATGCAAAATACAACTCAAATGCTTTTTATCAATTAATTAGGAAACTATCAAATGAACCTGCACTGGCGCCAATACTGGACAAACTTCAACGTAATCGTCTAGAAGACGAAGAGTATGTTACTGAGCTTCTTATAACTTCCATTACTGATAATGTCATACCAGGAGATAAACCAGAGTTTATAGATTCTCAAATTGAATCCCACTTATCAGCAAATGAACATGAGTTAAATGTTTATGAAGCAGTCTTTAAAAAATCATTAGAATTTATCTCAAAATTGGATTTAGATTATAAAAGTTTGAAGATAGACGGGGTTAGTCATTTTTATGCATTGTGGGGATTAAGTATAGAATTTTTGAGAGAAATTAATATTGAAGATATCGATTTCAACAGTCTTAAATCAAAATTAGAAGATTTCTATCTCAAGTATATAACTAAATCTGAGGATGAAAATATTCAAGAATATAGGGTGACTATGTCAGCTGGAACAAAAGGAGCAGCTAGGAGAAAACGAAGAATAGAATCTTTAATTAGATATTGTCAAGAGCAGTAAAATTTAGATTGCTAATTATTTCAATGCTAGAAACCTCGGACAATAAAATTTGTGATTCATATTCTTATTCAGAATTGATCTATGAAAAACTTCGGTAAAACTATAAAGATCTTCCTGGTAGACGGGGAGCCAAATGGCAGGATGACCTGTGAATTGTCGAATTGGACTGGGAAAGCATTGAAGATTCCCAGAAAGAAAATCAAAGAATCATCAGACCGGCCGGAGTTGGAAAATACCGGTATTTATATACTCTTTGGAAAATCTGATAAATCAGAGAATAAAGAACTGGCATATATTGGGGAAGCAGAGGGGATTTATAAAAGACTGAACCAGCACTTATCTGCAAAAGATTTCTGGAATGAAGCCCTTGTCTTTGTAAGCAAAGATGAAAACCTGAATAAGGCCCACATCAAATACCTGGAGAGTAGGCTGCACGAGATTGCATTAAAGGTAAATCGCTACGACCTCGAAAATGGGAATATCCCGCCGCGATCCTCCATTTCAGAAGCAGACAAAGCAGAGATGGAAGAGTTCCTGGAAAACATCAGGTTGCTGGTGAATGCTCTTGGATATAAAATCTTTGAAGACCTCAGGAAACCCCAAACAATTCAGGAAGAGGTAAACAATACCTTCTATATAAATTCAGTAAGAGGTGCCAACGCAAAAGGCCAAATGACCAACGAAGGTTTTGTGGTTTTAAAGGATTCAGAAATAGCAAATTCCATAACCAATTCCTTTCCGGAGAATTGGGTGAAATTTAGACAAAGCCTGATTAACGACAATATCGTGGTTGAGGTGAATAACAAGCTTGTGCTAAGGGAAGATCATTTATTTTTAAGCCCTTCAGCCGCTGCTGCTGTCGTTATGGGAAGAAGTGCAAATGGTTTAACGGAGTGGAAACTAAATGATGGCCGTCCTTTAAAAATGGTGGAATCTAATTCCTAAAATACCTTTCAAAAATGCCATTTTTGGCACCTTCATTTAATCCATGAAATTTCACACCGGATCCTTTCGGAGGTTATGGAGATTCCGTTTAAATGGATATTATTATTTGGGAACAATGGGGGCCGATGGCATGCCATCGGCCTTTCGATTTGAAAAAATACCTTTCAAAAATGGCATTTTTGACTACCTTTAAAGGCCTCCCCCTAAAAAACCCTAAAATTTATGTCTGCTAAATCGGGGAATAAATTTCGGAATGGATCCATTAGGTTGCAACATTGGGATTATGGATGGGATGCGGCATATTTTATTACTATTTGTACCAAAGACCGGAAACATTTTTTTGGAGAGGTTCAGGATGGGGAAATAAAATTGTCATCTGCCGGTGTGATCGCCAATGTGCTGTGGTATGAAATATTACACCATGCGAAAAATGTGGAATTGGGGGAATTCGTGGTAATGCCAAATCATATTCACGGAATTATTATTTTGAATGGGAATAAACCACCCTGGACAATGGAAGGTAATGACAGGATTGTGGGCTCAAGGCATGTCTTGAGCCCACAATCAATACCACAACAATCTACCGATGGATTAATAGATGAACCCAATACCCCTGAACCCGAAATGACACCGGGCCAAAAACTGTTTCAAAATCAGGGGAAAAACACGGTTTCCTCTATTGTAGGTTCCTATAAATCGGCAGTGACCAAACATGCAAACCGGTTAAAATTGGAATTTGGCTGGCAATCCCTCTTTTACGATCATATTATTAGAGATCACCAGTCTTTTGAGAGGATTTCAAATTATATTAAATACAATCCAGCAAACTGGAAAGATGACAGCATGTTCCCGGAACAATGAAATCATTATTCTTCAAACATACCTCTCTAAAATGTCATTTTTGACACCTCCTTTCGGAAATTCCAAATTCCAAATTCCAAATTCCAAATTCCAAAACTTCTAACTTCGTACTTCTAAAATCTAACTTCACTTCGTACTTCTAAAATCCAACTTCCTTAAGCCTTTTTCGTAAATGAAAAGTTCCCGTCCCCGAAGCAAGAATGACATTTTCACCTACAGGAGACTTAGGCGGGCAATTGGGTACCTGGGGATTGCGCTACCGGTATTGCTGGTGGGCCTGTCTTTTATACCGTTTTTCAAAACTGAAGTGCAGCCTTCCATCAGTGATTACTATTACAGCAATTTGCGGGATATTTTTACCGGGATTTTAGCGGCTGTAGGTTTGTTTATGATCTGTTATAAAGGCCACGGAAATGATTCGATTTGGAAGAATGACCAGCTGCTTACCAATGTAGCGGGGATTATGGCAGTGGGTGTAGCACTGGTTCCCGTCACGCCTGAAGTTTGGCCGGAAGAAGCTTATACGCTCATCCCGTACCACCTCTCCTGGCTGGGCTGGGTTCACTACGCTTTCGCTGCCCTGCTCTTCGGAATTTTTGCCTTGCTCGCCATAAATGTGTTTACCATAGGGCAAAATAAAGCTGAAAATATTCCCGTAAGCACAATGAATGAAAACAATATTTACAGATTCTGCGGCAGTGCAATCCTGGTGTTGATCATTCTGGTTCCGGTTTCTGAAAGCTTCAAGTTATTCCAATATTCCACTCTTATCCTTGAAGCCCTGACACTTTTCTTTTTCGGTACTGCCTGGTTGATCAAAGGCAGAGCCCTGGGCGATGAAGGAAAGCTTGGGGAAAAGCTTTACCGGGAACGGAACAGTTAGTAATTATCAACTATCAACGAACAGTAATTAATCAGCGTGGCACGCCTTCCTTAAACTTTCACTTTCAAAGCTTTGCTGTCTTGATTGCTTGTTCTATTTTTAAAAATCCCCTGCACTTTTCTAAATGATGATTTCACGGTGCTAAATTGTTTTGTGGTGCCGTTACAATCTGAAAATAAACAAATATGAAAATCGCCAAATTCTTACCTGCCATTTTATTATTGATTTTTGCAGCATCAGCCGGCTCTGCACAGGAAACTGCCAACGCTCCTTCGCCACACGAAAACATAAAGCAGCACACAAATGCCATTTTTGACGACCTGGTGAAGGTGCGAAGGGATTTCCACGTACATCCCGAAGTTTCGGGGCAGGAGGAAAGAACAGCCCGGAAAATTCTGGAGTATTTGGATTCTTTAGGTCTGGAAGTGAAAACCAATATTGGTGGCTATGGCGTGGTTGGAGTTCTAAAAGGTGGCAAGGAAGGGAAAACTGTAGCCTGGCGTGCAGATATTGATGCTATGGCTTCAGATGTTCCCGATGTGGTAGATTTTCCGTCGGTGAATGAGGGGATAAGACACATATGCGGACATGATGTTCATACTACTATTGGTCTGGGGATCGCCAATGTGCTGTCTCAGCAAAAAGATAGCCTGGCAGGAAACGTGTATTTTATTTTTCAGCCTTCCGAAGAGAATTACAAAGGTGCTAAGGCCATGATAGACGACGGATTGTTAGAAATGGCGGAATTCGATGAGATTTACGGACTGCATATTTCTCCCTTTCCGGTTGGCACCGTGGCCACCAAAGCCGAAAGTGTTTATGCCCATACCAACAAGGCAAAAGTAACTTATAAGCTCACGGGCAATGAGGACGCTAAGATTGATTTCACCAAAGCTGCAATTTCCGGATTTCAAAATGTACCAGCTGATAGTGAATTCTGGAACTGGGAGAATTTAGGAGATCCTGAAATTGGCATAGAGAACCCCAACACCATTTTCACTGACTTCTTTACCGTGAAGGAAAAGTTTGGGATTGAGGAGACCAATGATGAGGTAGTAATAACTGCAGTTTTGAATTCCAGTAATAAAGCGCAATTAAATTCATTTCTGAAGGATTTAAAACAGAAGATTCAGGTTTCAGAATATTCAAAGGACCTGGTTTCTGTTGATTATTCCTATGAAAAAGCTGTGGTGGTGAATGATGAAGAGCTCACCAACCAAAGTATCAAGAGTATTACAGGTATTTATGGAGAGGAGAGTGTGATTCCTTTATACGGCGTGGTAACGGCCGATCGTGGTGATGACTTTGCTTATTTTCAGCAGGAAGTTCCGGGAGTCTACTACTTTCTGGGTGGGGCAAACTATGAAACCGGCGTGATCTCCATGCCGCATTCGCCCGATTTTGCGGTGGATGAAGAAAGCATCAGGTTTGGAGTTTCCTATTTTTCGTCTGTACTTCTTGATCGTATCAATAGAGTTCAGAAATAATTAATTTCGCTTGAATGGAGGACTAAACCTTCCAAAAATGGCATTTTCTGCCAATGTTTAATTGAATAAAAAATACTTCTTATGAAGAGGATATTTCAAGTTGTAATTATGTTCATGACTGCAGCGGCTATTGGTCAGAATTCAGTTGAGACCGGCAGTGAAGAGGAGGTCAAAGAACTCATTAAGAATTCCTTTCAGCATATATTTTCCGATCTGGATCTGAAGGCTCTTGACGTTTATTGTACCCAGGATTTTCTTTTGCTGGAAACAGGGGAGGTGTGGAATATGGAGAAGATGAGAGGCTATTTGACGCAAGCAGGAGAAAGAAAAACTGAAGTGAAACGGGTAAATTCCTTTGATTTTATCAGGATCGAGATTGAAGGGAATATGGCCTCGGTCGCTTATTACAATAAAGCTCAATTTAAAGCCGGGGAGGAGGTAGTGAGGGAAATGAATTGGGTGGAAAGCGCCACCGCCATCCTTACTAATGAGGGCTGGAAACTTCAGCTGCTGCATTCTACGCTTGCGAAGGAATAAAGAATCAATTGTCAGGGATCAATTAACAATTAACAGGTTGTTCTTGGTCAGGCTCCGCCTTCCGCCGTTTAATTTGGAAAATACATTGTATGAATTCAACTTAAGCGAAGATCTGCGGGAAACAGCATCAAATTCCGAGTATTATATTCTAAATTTATGACAGTTATTGCTTTTTTCGGCTCCCTTTATGGCGGGGGGTAAAACGGAAAAAGCAATAGGATTCTTGATCGCATTTCAACCGCCACTGCGCCGGCTCAACCGAACCTTTTACTTCTAACTTCGTACTTTAGAACTGTAGATCCAATTTCGTAAATCTAACTTCATTGTTTATCTTGGGAACCCTAAATCCCTTTTACCCATGATAAAAAAGTTACCGATGTACGGACTGCTCCTGGCGGTTGGTGTGAGTTGCCAGACCAATAAAGCAGTACCGGCGCAAAAAAGTGATGCTTCGGCACAAAAAAAGCCGCAGGATGATACCAAACCCTACAAGGAGGTGATCACTGCCGCAGCTAAAAGCGACGAAGGTCTTTTTACCACCCATTTTGTGGGAGATAAACTTTATTTTGAGATTCCGCTGGACATGCTGGAAAAAGACTTGCTGCTGGTGAGTCGTATTGCCGGAGTGCCTGCAGGCTATGGCGGTGGTTATGTCAACGCCGGCTCCAAAGCCAATGAGCAGGTGGTGCGCTGGTCAAAGAGAGGTGACTATATAGACATGAAGGTGATAAGTTTTGAGAACGAGAGTGACGAAGGTTCTCCTATTTATCAGTCGGTTGCTGCGAATAATTTCTTTCCAATACTTTTCAGCTCGAAGATTGCAGCTTATAACGACGATAAAACTTCCGCAGTAATAGAAGTGAGTGATCTTTTTAAGGAAGAAGTAGCTGCCATTAACGGTGTTTCGCCATCTCTAAAAAAGCGATACAAGGTAAAGAAGCTGGACAAATCACGTTCTTATATTACCGCAGCCAATGCTTTTCCTGAAAATATTGAGGTGAAGCACGTGATGACCTATGAAGCCGAGGAACCACCCGAAAGAGACCAGGCAGGAACCATTACTATGTTGATGAACCAGTCAATGATCCTGCTTCCGGAAGAAAAAATGCAGCCGCGTTTGGCCGATCATCGTGTGGGCTGGTTTACCACCCGAAAATATAATTATAATTCTGAAGAGCTTAAGAGTGATGATTACAGGATAATCAACCGTTGGCAGCTGGTTCCAAAAGATATTGAAGCTTATAAAAGGGGAGAGCTGGTAGAGCCGGTGAAGCCTATTGTGTGGTATCTCGATCCAGCAACGCCCGAAAAATGGAGGCCTTACTTTAAGCAGGGAATCGAAGACTGGAATGTGGCTTTTGAAGCTGCAGGTTTCAAAAATGCTGTGATCGCCAAAGATCCGCCGACAAAAGAGGAAGATCCCGATTTTAGTCCGGAAGATGTGCGATATTCGGTGGTACGGTACGTTGCCAGTACCACGAGAAATGCGATGGGGCCAAGTGTGACCGATCCACGTACCGGGGAGATCATTGAGAGTGACATTATCTGGTATCACAACCACCTTCGTTCATACAGGAACCGCTACATGATTGAGGTCGGTGCCCAGCTGGAATCTGCCCGCAGCCTTAATACTCCCGAGGAAGAAATAGGAGAGATGATGCGCATGGTGATCGCTCATGAAGTTGGCCATGCCCTTGGTTTGCCGCACAACATGAAGGCGAGTTCGGCTTATGCTACAGATTCCTTGCGTTCTCCTGAATTCACCCAGAAGTATGGTTTGACCCCTTCTATTATGGATTATGCCCGTGTAAATTACGTGGCCCAGCCCGAAGATAAAGGAGTTCGCTACATCAGGATGATGGGGCCGTATGATCTTTATGCCATCAACTGGGGCTACAGGTATATTCCTGAAGCCGATTCTCCCGAAGATGAGAAACCTGTTCTAAGCAAATGGATCCTTGAAAAAGCCGGGGATCCTGTTTATGAATTCGGAAATGGTTACGGCGGAATTGATCCGCAGTCGCAAAGAGAAAGCCTGGGTGACGACCAGGTTAAGGCCAGCGAGTACGGACTTGCAAACCTTAAGAAGGTGGTTCCGAATTTAGTTGCATGGACTTCAAAAGACAATACCGATTATTCCGAATTAATTGAAGTATACCGAGAACTAACAAATATGTGGAGAGGCTACGTTTCTCACGTCGTCGCCAATGTGGGAGGAGTTTACGAAACCCGTAAAACAGCCGACCAGGAAGGAACTGTGTACACTCATGTCCCTGAAGAAAAACAGGAAGCTGCCATTGATTTTTTGAACACGCATGCTTTTTCTACACCCGACTGGTTGCTGGATAGGGAGCTATTGGCACGCATTGAACCTTCAGGAGCTATTGAGCGGGTACAGAATCTTCAAAGCAGATCGCTTAATGACCTGCTGGACGATGACCGCCTGCAGCGAATGATCACCAATGAGCAGGTGAATGGAAATTCAGCTTACACCGCAGTTGAAATGATGAACGACTTGCGAAAAGGTATTTTTGAGGAGCTGTACAGGTCTCAAAAAGTTGATGCCTATCGAAGAAACATTCAGCGGGCTTATGTTGATGCCGCTGCAGGATATGTTCAGAACCTGAAGAAAGAAGAAAGTGACGAGGTTGCTTCTACAGATGTCATTGCATTAATGCGCGGAGACCTGGATCAATTGCGAAGAGATCTTAGATCCAGGAGAAACAGAACGAATGACCAGTTAAGTATTTATCATTGGAATGATTTGATCGCCAGGATCGATCAGGCCCTTGATGTAGATGCGTAAAACATACAGCTGATTTATAGATTTTATCAAACAGTTTTATCACAAAAATCCTCGCTACAAGGCGGAGATTTTTTGTTGGATGCGATTATGAGACATGAGACATGAGATGTGAGATGTGAGATGTGAGATGTGAGATGTGAGATGTGAGCCAAGATTAAGAAGTTCCCATAGATGATTTTTCAGTGAATACTGACTACCGACCACCGACTACCGACCACCGACTACCGACTACCGACCACTTCAAAACTTATTCTTCAATAGGTATTGTCAGTAACGGAAAACTGGCCTTCTTCAGCAGCTCCAGGGAAACGCTTTCCTGTAACAAATTGTGCAGAAAACTGTGTTTGTGGGTGCCGACAATCAGCAGATCAGATTTCAGTTTTTGTGCCTCTTCCAGAACAGCTTCTACAGTAGAACCCTGGATCAAGAGAGCCTCTTTTTCAATATTTTCGCTTAGAAAAGTGTCGCAGTACATTTGTAAATTCCGGTGTTCCTCGCGGAATTCTTCAGCTTTAAAATCTCTGATGTATTGGGGTCCGGGCTCATAGCCTACAAAATCGGGATCGGGTTCAGCTACATGCAAAACCCACACCTTAGCTCCGAATTTTTCGGCCAGACTTTCAGCATAACCTAAAAGATCTCCCACGGCATCATTGAAGTCTACGGCAACCAGTATATTTTTAAATTCTTTCATGGAGTTGTTTGTTGTTTTGGCTATGTAGGTCTCAATTACCAGATTCTGATTTAATATGTTTTACGATCAAATTTTATAATAATCACTAATCACTAATCACTAATCACTGATCACTGATCACTGAATACTAGTATTCTTTCTCCCGATCAACCACATTCTTCAGCTCTTTACCTTCTTTCATCCGCTCATAATTCTCCAGGATCTGCGGTACTACAGTTACCGGATTGGTAATACTGGCAATATGCGGGGAAACCCTGATCTTTTTATTCTTCCAGAATGGATGTTCTCTGGGCAGAGGCTCTTTCCTGAACACATCCAGAGCGGCTCCGGCAAGATGTCCGTTGTTGATCACTTCTATCAGGTCATCTTCAACAAGGTGTTCCCCGCGCGCCACGTTGATAACAAAAGCGCCTTTTGGTAAGGCTTCAAAAAGGCTTTTTTGGAGAACATTTTTTGTCTCAGAGGTGAGGGGCAGCAGGTTGACCAGAACCCGGCTTTCCCTGAGGAATTCTTCAAGTTGCTCATCGCCGTGATAGGTAGTGACTCCCAGGATCTCCTTTTTGGTGCGGGACCAGCCGGTAACATTGAATTTATTCTGGATCAGTTTTTCGGCTACTCCCACGCCCAGTACGCCCATGCCCATTATTCCTACCTGTGTATCTTCGGGAAGTTGATAAGAGGTTGGTTTCCATTCATTTTGGCTGTGGTGTTGCGCCAGGTTGCGCAGGTGTTCAAGAATGAGGGAGAGTACAAATACGCTCATATCTTTAGTCAGCTGTTCATCGACCACCCGGGTGATTTGGATGTGCTCCGGAATTTCCTTGTCGCTGATGATATGGTCTATACCTGCCCCCATGGAAGCAATCACTTTCAGGTTTTTAAAATCCCTGTAGATGCCATGAGGATGTCTCCAGGAAAGCACATATTCTACCTTAGAAGGATCTTTTACCTGCGGATATACTTCCAGATCTAAATCTGGCGCTTCGGCTTTCAAGGCCTCTATCCAGGCTTTGGGATCTTTCTTCGGACTGATGATTAGAAATGACATGTTTTTTGTCTTTAGTCTTTAGTCAATTGACGGTAGATTAAAACTACCGTCTACAGTCTACCGTCTTTTTTTAATTTACAAACGCACTATATCCAGTAATCGCCCTTCCTACAATGAGGGAGTTGATCTCTTTTGTGCCTTCGTAGCTGTAAATGGCTTCGGCATCGGCGACGAATCTTGCAACGTCGTATTCCAGGAGGATTCCGTTACCGCCCATAACCTCGCGGGCCCTGCTTACTACGTCGCGCATTCGCATGCTGGTATAGACCTTTGCCAGTGAGGCATGTTCATCCTTTAACAGACCCTGATCCTGAAGTTCAGATAACCTGAAACAAAGGGTTTGCATAGAGGTGAGGTTGGCGATCATCTCTACCAGGTGATTTTGTATAAGCTGATAGGAGGCTATAGGCCTACCAAATTGTTCTCTTTTCTTGGTGTACTTAAGTGCACTTTCATAAGCTCCCCTGGCACAACCCACAGCCTGCCAGGCTACCCCGGCACGGGTCATTTTAAGAACCTTGGCTGTATCCCTGAAAGACTCTGCTTTTTGGAGTCGGTCGCTTTCCGGTACTTTACAATCGGTGAGTGTGATAAGTGCATTCTGCACAATACGCAGCGCCATCTTATCTTCCATTTTTTCGGCTTTAAAGCCGGGATTGTCTTTCCTTACCAGGAATCCTTTTACCTGGTTGGAGTCTTCATCGCGGGCCCAGATCACAATTACATCGGCAAAAGTGGCGTTTCCAATCCATTTTTTCTGTCCGTTTAGTGCCCAGTTTTCTCCATCCCATTTACATGTGGTTTCGAGTCCGCCGGCTGCGCCGCTGCCCACATTAGGTTCGGTAAGCCCAAAGGCGCCGATGGTTTCCAGGCGTTGCATCTTTGGGAGCCACTCCTCTTTTTGCTCGTCACTTCCGCAGAGATAGATAGAACCCATCGCCAGGCCGCTGTGAACGCCGAAAAAAGTGGAAATAGATACATCTACCCGTGCAATTTCCTGTGCAATAACGCCCTCCATTAAAAATGGCAAATTGGGGCAGCCGTAGCCTTCATAAGGTACTCCGGCAATGTTGAGTTTTTTGAATTTCTCAATAATTTCGAAGGGAAACTTCGCGCGGTTCCAGTGGTCATTTACCAGCGGCCGCACTTCATCTTCCATGAAATTGCGCACCTTCAGCTGTAGTTCCCGCTGCTCTTCGGTCAGTTTTAGATCGAGATTATAAAAATCGCCGTCAATAGGTGGCAGGTCGTGCTGACCTTTCCGGCGCTTGGTCTTCAGCATTTTCATGAGCCCCTTGAGTTGATTCTCATCCAGCTGTCCCAGGGTTTGCATAGCTTCCGAAAGATCTATTTGCTTATTGATCTTCGACAGTTGGTCAAGATCAATGTTCTTTAACAAGTTAATGGTGTTTCTAACTTTTCCGAAGAAGGCCATAGTTTAAGGTTTTTCTAAAAATAGACATTAAAGCAAAGGCAGCTTGTTAAAGCTTTCTCAAAGACTGGTATGCAGATGCCTTCGGGATTCGAATATTTGTTTTAAATTTCCTGTCAAAACAGAGATCATCATGGGAATTTTTTCATCACTAATGGGTAATGCCGGTGCAGTCGACAATCAAAAGCTTCAGAATGATTTCGCGCAGTTGCTCTGTGATTCCGAAGTAATAGAAGCGGGTTTTAAGATATTTAGGGACACTTTTATTTTCACCAATAAACGACTCATTTTGGTAGATAAACAGGGCCTCACCGGAAGCAAGACCCAATATCTTTCAATAAGCTATAAGAGTATTTCCCGTTTTAGTGTTGAAACAGCAGGAACTTTTGACCTTGATGCCGAGCTGAAGATCTGGATCTCTTCTGAACAGCACCCAAGTGTTTCCAGGAAGTTCAATAAATCTGTCAATGTCTATGAGGTACAGAAGCTTTTGGCGCAACATGTACTAAAATAGACTTTTAGCAAAATTTTAGTTCCCTTCTTTCCTTCGCTGCGAGCTACTTTCCTTAAATTCAAACTGAAACATGAGGTGTCAAAAATGCCATTTTTGGAACCTCTTCAAAAAAGTTTAAGCTATGAAAAATGACAATGAAAAAATGAAAGATCCGCAAACGAAAGAAGCACAACCTCCTTTTAAAGATCAGGAGCGGCAGAAGGAGACGCCGGGAAAAGAGGATAAAATGCAGCCTAAGGTAGACCACGGTGAGGAATCTTATGTTGGATCGGGCAAACTGGAAGGCAAAAATGCCATTATTACCGGGGGCGACTCCGGAATTGGAAGAGCGGTAGCAATCGCTTTTGCAAGAGAAGGAGCTAATGTTCTGATCTCTTACCTCGAAGAACACGATGACGCCAAAGAAACTGCCAAATGGGTGATAAAGGCAGGGAAAAAGGCAGTTTTGGTACCGGGAGATGTAAGTGAAGAAGAGCATTGCAGCAAGATCGTCCAAAAAGCAGTAGATGAGTTTGGGCAGGTAGATATACTGGTGAACAATGCAGCCTTTCAAATGGCGAGAGAAAAGATACAGGACATTCCCAGCGAAGAGTGGGATAAGACCTTCAAGACCAATATCTATTCAATGTTCTACCTGGTAAAAGCTGCCGAACCTCACATGAAACCGGGAAGTACTATTATTAATACCACCTCGATTAACGCCTATAAACCACATCCGCAACTGTTGGCCTATGCTGCCACCAAGGGAGCAATTCAAAACTTCACTGCCAATCTTGGGCAAATCCTGGCATCAAAAGGAATCCGTGCCAATTGTGTTGCACCGGGACCGGTGTGGACGCCATTGATCCCGTCTACCATGCCGATGGATGAGGTAGAAACCTTTGGGCAGGATACTCCGCTGGGAAGGCCGGGACAACCGTCTGAATTTGCGGCACCTTTTGTCTTACTGGCATCGGAAGGGTCCAGTTACATGACCGGTTCTACCGTGCAGGTTACGGGAGGAAGGCCCACTATTTAATATACTTTATTTTAGAGTTCACCAATGCAGCATTTTTTGAAATCAGGATTTAAAGATCAGCACAAGTTTGTCACACAGGTAAAGAAGATCATTTTTCTTTTTCTGTTCGGGCTTCTACTGAGCATACCTTCCAACTTACAGGCACAGCTCATTGAGCCCAACAGCGAGGCAGTAGAAACCAGTGGTGATGTTATTTTGCTGGCTTTGCCGGCAACAGCAGCGCTCACTACCGTGGTGATGAAAGACAGGAAGGGATTTTGGCAATTCACCAAAGGTTTTGCTACCAACCTGGCTGTTACAGCAGGTCTTAAATATGCCATTAATAAGAGGCGTCCGTTTAACAGTGGGGGGCAGGCCTTTCCCTCGGGGCTTACGTCAATTACCTTTCAGGCAGCTTCCTTTATTCACAAGAGGTATGGCTTTAAATACAGTATTCCCGGGTATGTGCTGGCAGGCTGGACAGCTTACAGCCGCATCAATGCTACAAGGCATGACGGCTATGATATACTTGCCGGGGCGGTGGTAGGCATTGGGAGCAGTTTTGTTTTCACCAGTCCTTACCAACGGGAAAATATGCAGCTCACCTTCTCCAGTGGCAACGATCAATACCTGCTGGGTTTTGTGTACAGGTTCTGAAAAAGTGCAAATCCCCAAACCTATTTGTAAGATTACATATTACTAAATCCAGTTCATTTGAACCAATAAAAAACCCGGTGTTTTGCACCGGGTTTTTTATGTTAGGATTTGGATGTTTTGTTATGATGTCTCAAATCTCAAATCTCACATCTACTCCAATCCAAATGCTTCTTTTACTTTATCTACATAATCAAGTGCTTCCCAGGTAAACAGGTCTACTTCAATGGTCTTTTCTCCGTTGTAGGGGCTCTTAAATACTTTTCGTTCTTTTCGAGGCTCTTTACCAAAGTGGCCGTAGGCAGAAGTTTCCCTGTAAATTGGATTTCTAAGGCCAAGCCTTTCTTCAATAGCAGCGGGTCTCATATCAAAGATCTGCAGTACTTTTTCTGCAATCTCTCCGTGGCTTATATCCACTTTTTTGGTGCCGTAGGTTTCCACGAATAGAGAAGTGGGTTCTACCACCCCAATGGCATAAGAAACCTGGATCAAAACCTCATCGGCTACTCCTGCAGCCACAAGATTTTTGGCGATATGCCTTGCCGCGTAAGCTGCAGACCGGTCTACTTTACTGGGATCTTTCCCAGAAAACGCACCTCCGCCGTGAGCTCCTTTTCCGCCGTAAGTATCTACGATGATCTTTCTTCCAGTAAGACCTGTATCTCCGTGAGGTCCGCCAATAACGAACTTTCCGGTAGGGTTTATATGATATTTGATCTTGTCGTTGAATAGTTTTTGCACATATTCCGGAAGTTGTTTGATCACCCTCGGGATAAGGATCTCAACAATATCCTTCTTTATTTTTTCCAGCATTCGCTGGTCATCATCATCAAATTCGTCGTGTTGGGTAGAGACCACGATAGCCACAATGCGCTGCGGAATGTTGTCATCGCTGTACTCAATAGTGACCTGGCTCTTGGAGTCGGGCCGCAGGTAAGTGAGCTCGTCATTTTCGCGACGCAATTTTGCCAGCTCGATAAGTATCTTATGAGAAATATCGAGGGCCAGCGGCATGTAGTTGGAAGTTTCTTTAGTGGCGTAACCAAACATCATTCCCTGGTCACCGGCTCCCTGTTCGTCCTTGTTTCCGCGGTCAACCCCCTGGCTAATATCCTGGGATTGTTCATGGATCAGGGAGATCACCCCGCAGGAGTCCCCGCTAAATTTATATGCTCCCTTGGTGTAACCAATATCATTGATCACATCGCGGGCAATAGATTGTACATCAAGGTAAGTATCACTCTTTACTTCGCCCGCAAGCACCACCTGTCCTGTAGTCACCAGGGTTTCACAGGCAACTTTAGATTCAGGGTCAAAGGCAAGGAAATTATCAAGAAGAGTATCGCTAATCTGGTCAGCAACTTTATCGGGGTGGCCTTCAGAAACACTTTCTGAAGTAAATAAATATGGCATGCTTCTTTATTTTAAGATTTTAATTCAGAAAAAATTGACAAGAAGCGCTAGAGTAGTTGTCACTGCTTTAGCATTTTAGAGGGTTGCAATCAGTCAAATTTTTCCCTGTGATTTATCATCAGCAAATGTATAAAAATTGTTTTAAATCGGGGCGGCTTTATCTTCGTTATTAAGAATAATTTGGGCGCTCCGGTTCTCCCTGCCGGTCGCACCGTCAGGCTTTCGCGGGCCGCTTCCCACAGCCTCCCGGCTTTGGGAGAGCTCCAACAACCGCTCAATCCTTAGCGCATTCTAGTCATCTTTTATAATTTACGTCAAAATAAAAAGGGCTTTTTTGAAGATATCCTCAAAAAAGCCCTTTTTCAGTGTTGGTTAGTTTTGGTGATCTAGAACTGGTCTACAGTATCTTCGGCTTCACCTTTTGAAAGGAAGATCTGTATCCCCAGGTTGATTCCAAGAGAGTGGGTATAGCTGTCGCTACCGGCGCCGGTAAGACCGCTGTACTTCACACTTGCATCAAGTGCTATATTCTCGTTGAGGAACAGTGAGTAACCAGGTCCAAACCCAAAGGCAAATCCGTTTGTGGTTTCACCACCTTCAATGTTGGTACCGGCTAAACCTGCATTGGTTTCAATGAAGAACTGCCCTGCAGGAACTTCATCACCAAGATCAACGTCTTCTGGTGTTAAGTAATACCGGGTAAACGCCTGGATACCATAAATAAAGGTGTTGCTGGTCTCATCATCATCACCGGCTGCATTATAGTAACCCAGGTTGAGGATACCTCCTAAAACAAAATCGTCATTGAGAAAATATCCCATTTTAGGACTCAATCCAATATTGTAACCCGAATCTTCATCGAGGCCCAGGTTAAAACCAAATAAACCATTGGTAGGTGTAGTGGTCACTCCGCTACCAAGGTCGGCACCCAGCATAATGTTTCCTTCCTGCAATTGCGCATGTGAAGTAGCTGTGAATCCTAAGATCATTAGCGTTGATAGTAGTAATACTCTTTTCATAACTTTTATATTTAATATTTAAATGTTTTCTCCCTTTTCAGGGAAATCAAATTCAGCACGAATGTAGGCAGGCATTGACTTCCGGGAGGTATTTTTAATATACTTTAATAGCAAATTCACGATAGTTTATGAAACCGGGCGAGGGAGTTCTTAAAAATTGCAAAAAAATAAACATCTTTTGAAGTAGTGGGACGGGTAAGGATGGCGTCAGCTTTAAGGAGGCGTGAATTTTAAAGGCTCCGGGATTATTTGCAGGGCCCGAAGAGCAAAAATGGAATGCAAAAAGAAGGAGCCTTAACTTTTCTATTAAAAAGTAAAAAGAAAAATAAATTTTAAAGATTTAAACTGCTGTATTTCCCTTGGTTTACGTGGGGTTTTGAGAAGGTGAAAATGCACGGAAGTAAAAAAAATGAAAATTAAGTTTGGAGAAGTGAATTTTCTGTCGTTAACTTTGTGACAGAATAAAACAAGAAATGAACCAGGTAATTTGTAATATGATGTGCATGATGTGGAAAACTTCCGCAGCGCGCTCTATTGCATGATCCTGAAAAGATAAAAATTGCAAAAAGCCGCTGCCACCGCAGCGGCTTTTTTATTTTAGTCGAGATAAAAAAATAAGAGGTCTCAAAAATGCCATTTTTGGGACTCCATTAAAAAACAAGCTGGAAAAGCTAAAACAGAAAAAATGAAAATTTACCCGGCAATAGCAAAAATGATGTGTTGTATGATGATGTGCATGATGTGCGCACCACCAGCTATTGCCAAAAAATGAGGATCTAAGTTAGTTATATATGAGTACTAAAAATCCCTTTGGCAAGCCAGCCAAAGGGATTTTTGTTTTACGGCAACCCACCCCTCCGGAGGAGGGGAAGTTAGAAGTTAGAAGTACGAAGTTGAAAAGAATAATGAAAACAGAACCGAGAACAAACAAACCGACAACCGACAACCAACAACCAACAACCAACAACTGAGAACTGAGAACTGGAAACATGAAAAAATTACGAATGTCACCTCGAGCGGAGTCGAGAGGTCTTGAACGACAAAATTTAAAGTTGAAACGAAACAGCATAAAAAGATTAGAAAGCAGAATTTAGACTCCGATGAGATCTCTCGTCGCATTCCCTTTCTCCGAAAGAAAATGCTCTGTCGAGATGACAATTACAAAGGCAGGAAGTTAGAAGTTAGATTTTAGAAGTACGAAGTTGAAAAGAAAAATGAATGAACCGACAACTGAAAACTGAGAACCGACAACTGACAACAACAAACCGATTAACTATCAACAAATAACCATTAACCACTATTCCTTAAACCTTAAACCTTAAACATTGAACCCATGAGTACACCACAAAAATTTTCGACCAATGCGCTTCATGCAGGACATGACGTAACAGCTAACGGAGGAACCAGAGCAGTTCCAATTTATCAGACGACTTCTTACGTCTTTAAAGATTCAGACCATGCGGCCAATCTTTTCTCTTTGGCAGAACCAGGATTCATTTACACCCGGTTAAACAACCCGACCAACGATATCCTGGAGCAAAGGCTTGCGGCACTTGAAGGCGGAATCGCGGCCGTAGTAACAGCATCGGGTACTGCGGCGATCAGCACTACTTTACTTACCCTGCTTAAAGCCGGAGATCACATCGTTGCTTCCAGCAGCCTCTACGGCGGAACTTACAACCTGCTCGGCGTTACCTTACCAAGACTGGGGATCACCACCACCTTTGTAGATCCATCAGACCCAAAGAATTTCGCTGATGCTGTAAAAGAGAACACCCGGGCGGTTTTTGTAGAATCCCTTGGAAATCCGAAGCTTGATGTACTCGATCTACAGGCCATTTCTAAAGTGGCAAAAGAGCATAAAGTTCCTTTTATTGTTGACAATACCGTAGCCACCTCAGCCCTGGTAAAACCTATTGAACACGGTGCCGACCTTGTAATTCATTCTCTTACCAAATATATTGGCGGTAACGGAACTTCTCTCGGCGGAGTCATCATTGATGCAGGAAGATTCGATTGGGCGAACGGAAAATTCCCTGAATTCACCGAACCTTCTCCGGGTTACCACGGACTCGTTTACCACGAAGCATTAAAAGAAGCTGCATTTATTGCAAAAGTCAGAATTGAAGGCTTACGGGATCTTGGTGCTGCACTTAGTCCTTTTAATGCATTTCAGATCATTCAGGGGCTGGAGACGCTGGAGATCAGGATCAAAAAGCACAGCGAAAATGCTTTGGCTTTAGCAAAATGGCTTCAGCAAAAAGAGGAAGTCAGCTGGGTTAACTATCCGGGGCTGGAGAGCAGTGATTATTATGAACTGGCTCAAAAATATCTTCCCAAAGGACAAAGCGGAGTAGTTACTTTTGGAGTAAAAGGAGGTTATGAAGCTGCAAAAGTACTTGTGGATGAGACCAAACTATTCTCTCTGCTTGCAAATATTGGAGACACAAAATCCCTGATCATTCACCCTTCAAGCACCACCCACCAACAGCTTAACGATGAGCAACAGGAATCTACCGGAGTGACAAAAGACCTGGTGAGACTCTCTGTAGGATTAGAAGATCTGGAAGATCTTAAGGCAGATCTTGAGCAGGCCCTGGCGCAAATTTCTAAAAAAAATGAAGCAAAAACTGTTTAAACAGCACCAGGAATGGTAGAAGCTTTTTCTACTGTACCGGGAAAATAACCCTATATGTTACAGGAAATCATAATTCCAGATTTTGAAAATTCTGCAGGAAGCCTTCAGAAAATCCATGTCTTTTATCGCATTTTTGGAAGGGAAGCGGGAACAGCTCCTGTGGTGCTGGTGAATCATGCGCTAACCGGAAATGCCAATGTTACCGGAGAAAATGGCTGGTGGCAAGATATCATTGGCCCGGGAAGATGCATTGATACAAATAAATTTACCATTTTGTCCATCAATGTCCCGGGGAATGGCGCCAGTGGAAATTCAGAGCATCTGCTGCATAATTACACAGAATTCACTTTAGATGATATCGCCTGCATATTTTCTCAGGTACTGGATAAATTGAAGATCAATAATTTATTTGCGGCCATTGGGGGATCTATAGGCGGAGCGCTGGCATGGCATCTGGCGGTATTAAGGCCCAACCTCATTCAGAATCTCATTCCCATCGCGACCGACCTTAAGGCGACCGACTGGGTGCTGGGACAGTGCAAGGTGCAGGACCAGATCCTCAACAATTCGGCAGATCCCATTCACGATGCCCGAATGCATGCCATGACTTTTTACCGGACTCCGGCGTCCTTTTCAGCGAAATTCCGCCGTAAAAGAAATGAGCTGAATTTTCAATTTGAAGTGGCGAACTGGCTGAGCTATCACGGCAGGAAACTGGAAGGTCGTTTCGAACTTGCTGCCTATAAATTGATGAACCACCTGCTTACTACTATAGACATTTCCGGAGGTAACGGGGAACCTTCAGCGGCAGCAAAAAAGATCAGCGGAAATATTCAGCTGATAGGAGTTGATTCCGACCTGTTTTTTCTTCCGGAGGAGATCAGGGAAACTTATAAAGAGCTTTCCGCAGTAAAAGAAAACGTTAGCTATCATGAAATAAAATCTATTCACGGTCATGATGCTTTTCTTATTGAATATGAACAACTGTCACAAATTTTAGAACCCATTTTTAATATAGATACGACAACAAATGAAAAAGATCAACATAGTTCTGTTTGGAACAGGTAATGTGGGCAGCATCCTGGTGAACCAGATCCTGCAGGCACGGGAAGGCCTGCGAAAAAATGAAGGACTGGAGCTTAACCTGCCGGTTATAGCCAATTCTTCTACCGCCTTTTTCCAAAAGGAGAATCAGCAGGCTTCATGGGATACCGATCTCAAAAACTTCGGATTCCCATATAAGCTGGAAGACATTCTTAATTACGTGGAAGAACAGGGCTATGAGAATCTTATTGCGATAGATGCTACGGCCAGTGAAGATTTTGTTGAGAATTATCTAAGGCTAATTCGTGCGGGTTTTAATATAGTGGCTGCGAACAAGGTGGCAAACACTTTATCTTCCCAATTTTATAATGAATTGCGGGAAACGCTGCAGGAGCATAACAAATATTTCCTCTATGAAACCAATGTGGGTGCGGGCTTGCCGGTTATAGAAACGCTTCGGAATTTTCACCGGGCCAATGAGCGGGTAACCAGGGTGCGGGGAGTATTTTCGGGATCCCTCAGCTTTATTTTCAATACCTATTGCGAGCAGGAAAAAGACTTTTCTGAAGTGCTTACAGAGGCAGGAAAGAATGGTTTTACAGAGCCCGATCCTCGGGTAGACCTTTCGGGGAAAGATGTGGCCAGAAAGTTACTCATCCTTGGAAGAGAGCTGGGGCTGGAAAAGGAGTTTGAAGAAATAATAATTCAGGACCTGGTGCCGGCACATCTCAATGGGGAATCCAGCTTGAAGAATTTTCAGGAAAAGAAGGAAGAGCTGAATCCGTTTTTTCTCAACCTGAAGCAGAACCTCGAACAGGATGAGGTGATAAGGCATGTAGGAGAGCTGGATGTCACCCGGGGCACCCTTGAGGTGAAGCTGGTAAAAGAGAAGAAAGCTTCTGCCTTTGGGGCTCTTAAACACGCCGATTCTTCTTTTGAGATCTACGCCGAATCTTACGGGGACCGGCCACTGGTAATCCAGGGAGCCGGTGCCGGAGCAGCAGTAACAGCGCGGGGAGTGGTTTCGGATATTCTTCAATTAGCAGAAAAATTATAGAACAAGCTATGTCACATTTTGAAACAACAGCAATACGAACTCAACTGGAGCGGACTTCATATCAGGAGCATTCTTCGCCACTTTTTCTCACTTCAAGTTATATTTTTGAAGATGCCGAAGAAATGAGGGCTGCTTTTGCTGAAGAACAGGAACGCAATATTTACAGCAGGTTTAGCAATCCGAATACTTCAGAATTTGCTGAAAAAGTGGCACTTTTGGAAGGTGCAGAGGCAGGCTTTGCTTTTGCCACGGGCATGTCGGCTGTATATTCCACGCTGGCAACACTGCTAAACAGTGGAGATCATATAGTTTCGGCCAGGTCTATCTTCGGATCTACTCACAGCCTGTTCACGAAATACTTTCCGAAGTGGAATATTTCACACAGCTACTTTAATGTCAATGAAGAGGACAAGATCGAAAGTCTCATAAAGCCAGAAACGAAGATCCTGTTTGCCGAATCGCCCACGAACCCCGGAGTTGACATTCTGGACCTGGAGAACCTGGGAAGAATAGCCAAAAAACATAATCTGCTGCTCATTATCGACAACTGTTTTGCCACGCCTTACCTGCAGAACCCGATCAAATTTGGAGCTGACCTGGTGATACATTCGGCCACCAAATTAATTGACGGGCAGGGGAGAGTACTTGGCGGTGTTACTGTTGGTCGGGCAGACCTGATAAGGGAAATCTACCTGTTCTCACGCAATACAGGTCCGGCTTTGTCCCCGTTCAATGCCTGGATCTTGTCTAAAAGTCTGGAGACCCTGCCCGTAAGGCTGGACAGGCATTGTGATAATGCCCTAAAGATTGCTGAACTTTTAGAAAAAGAAGAAAATGCCGAAAATGTGAAATATCCGTTTTTGAGATCTCATCCTAAATATGAGGTGGCGAAGAAACAAATGAAACTGGGTGGCAATATCATTTCGTTTGAAATAAAGGGCGGACTTGAAGCAGGGAGGAAGTTCATTGATAACTTACAGTTGTGCTCCAGGTCGGCCAACCTTGGTGACACCAGGACCATCGTCACTCATCCGGCATCAACAACCCACGGAAGGCTCACAGAAGAAGAGAGGCTGGAAGCGGGAATTACTCCGGGGCTGGTGAGGATATCGGTAGGACTGGAACACGTAGAAGATATTTTTGGGGATATCCAAAGAGCATTAAATATAGAAGCATAGAGAAAAATGAATGGAATTCAGCATCAACCGGAAATCGCGATTTGGCAGCATAGAAAGAAGATAAATAATTATCTTCGCCCTATGCTTTCAAAAAAGACGAAATACGGGATAAAGGCGCTGACTTACATTGCAAGGCAGCCCTCGAAAAAGCCTGTACAAACTGCAGAGATTGCCGAAAGTGAAAATATTTCCCATAAATTCCTGGAAAGTATTTTAGTGCAACTGCGCAAAGCTGGATTTTTGGGGGCAAAAAAAGGGAAGGGAGGAGGATATTACCTCATTAAAGATCCTGCTGAAATCCCCATGACCACAGTAATAAGGATCCTGGAAGGGCCTATTGCAATGGTGCCGTGTGTGAGTCTCAACTACTATGAGAAATGCGATGATTGCAAAGACGAGGTGACCTGCTCTGTGCACCAGCTTATGATACAGGTGCGGGACAGTACTTTGAAGGTGCTGGGCAATAATACCCTCGCAGATATTACAAAACAATAACAGGTACGGGTTAATTAAATTGTAAATAATTGGCAGCAACAGCCGATTAAGAGGAATAATTTATTTTCTTTGCTTATTAACCTACTATTCCGATAGGGTAATAGGATTAAAAATAATGATTATGATATTAGATCAGGTATTCTCCAGGAGAAGTGAAAAGAAAGAAAAGACTTCAGAAAAGCCGGTACGGAGCATAGCTAAAGCAATAAGCTGGAGGATAATAGGAACCCTGGATACCATCATTGTATCCTGGTTGTTAACCGGAGAGATCAAAACTGCACTGGCAATAGGAACTGTAGAAGTGATCACTAAGATGCTGCTCTACTTTGGACACGAAAGAATATGGAACAAGATCAATTTTGGAAAGGAATAGATATGAAAAAATTTACACAAGACGAGCTTGATACTTTCAACAGGCACCTGCAGGGAATTCCTCCCGCAGAAGTCATACAATGGGTGATTGATAATTGTAACCGGCCGGTGGTTACCACCAACTTCAGGCCTTATGAAGCAGCGATCCTGCACGCCTGCGCAGATATCCTGCCCACTATCAAAGTAATTTGGTGTGATACAGGATATAACACCCCGCAAACCTACAGGCATGCCAAAGAAGTGATTGACCAGCTGGATCTCAATGTGAAACTGTATATGCCTCTCCAGACAGCCGCTTACCGGGATGCGCTTTTTGGAGGCATTCCACAGATCGACAATCCAGATCATGAAGAATTTACCCGACAGGTAAAACTGGAGCCTTTCCAACGGGCTATGAGTGAACAGGAGCCAGATGTGTGGTTCACCAATCTGCGCAGGGGGCAAACAGCGTTTAGAGACAGCATAGGCATTTTGAGCTACAGTAAGGATGGGATATTAAAGGTGAGTCCATTTTACCATTGGAGTGACGAAAAACTGGACAAATACCTGGCTGGAAATAACCTGCCCAACGAATTCAAATATTTTGACCCAACGAAGGTGCTAACAAACCGGGAATGTGGATTACACGCTTAACCGCCTGATACAATTTTTAAAAAACACAAGATGCAAAGTTTTAGAACCGAAATAGAAAATCCCATTGTACAACAGGACATCATTGATCTTGAAAAAAAGATCAGGTTGTTTAGGGAAGGAAAGGCAGATGAGGAAAAGTTCAGGAGTCTCAGGCTGGCGCGTGGGGTCTATGGGCAGCGGCAGGCAGGAGTACAAATGGTGCGTATAAAATTGCCTTTTGGGAAGGTTACTTCTCAGCAGCTACACAGGATAGCCGATGTTTCAGATGAATATTCTACCGGGAGATTACACATTACTACCCGGCAGGATATACAAATACATCATGTAAGCCTGGATCGCACTCCGCAGCTGTGGGCGCAGCTTGAAAGAGACGATATCACCCTTAGGGAAGCCTGCGGGAATACCGTGCGCAACATTACCGCTTCTCCCACCGCAGGGATTGACGTCAACGAACCTTTTGATGTTTCTCCATATGCACATGCGGCCTTTGCTTTTTTCCTGCGGAATCCCATCTGCCAGGAAATGGGAAGAAAGTTTAAAATTTCTTTTTCAGCTTCCGATGAAGATACAGCCCTGAGTTACATTCATGACCTTGGCTTTATCGCTAAAATTAAAGACGGTAAACGCGGATTCAAAGTGATGCTGGGCGGTGGACTAGGTTCCCAACCGCGGCATGCAGATGAACTTTTTGACTTTCTGGAGGCAGAGAAGATCATTCCGCTAATTGAAGGGGTACTAAGAGTTTTCGATCGCCACGGGGAGCGTGCCAAAAGGATGAAGGCAAGAATGAAATATCTTATAAAGGATATTGGAAAGGATGCTTTTATGGAACTTGTTGAAGAACAGCAGACGGCAATCTCAAAAGAAGCTGTGACTTTCGATCTTGATGCCTTTAATAATGAACCTGTCCTCCCAAAAGTTGAAATTCCGGGAGTAATTATTGAAGACCTCAAAGCATATGAAGAGTGGAAAAATACTAATGTGATCGCACAAAAGCAGCAGGGTTTATATGCTATAGGCGTGAGAGTGCCGCTTGGAGATTTTTACACCGGTGCTGCAAGAAAACTTGCCGATCTTATTAAAGATTACGCAGGTAATGAACTGAGATTTACGCTAAGACAGGATATTTTAATTCGTCATGTACGGGAGGAGCTGCTGCCTTTTTTCTACACCAGTCTAAAAGAAATGGGACTCGCTGAAGCAGGATACAATAAAACCGTAGACATCACCGCCTGCCCGGGAACAGATACCTGTAATCTCGGAATTGCCAGTAGCACCGGAATAGCCGATGTGCTGGAGGATGTGCTAAAAGAAGAATATCCGCAGTTAGTGAATGGCCGTGATATTACTATTAAGATCAGTGGATGTATGAATGCCTGCGGGCAGCACAATATGGCCGAAATAGGCTTCCAGGGCATGTCAATTAAAGTCGGGAAAGCTGTAGCCCCGGCCCTGCAGGTACTGCTCGGAGGCGGTACCCTTGGAAACGGGGAAGGCAGGTTTGCAGACAAAGTGATAAAAGTACCGAGCAAACGTGGACCTGAGGCATTGCGATTGCTGCTGAATGATTTTGAAACGAATGCTACCGCCGATGAAAAATTCGTGAATTATTATGACCGGCAGGGTAAGACCTATTTTTATGATCTGCTTAAAGAGCTGTCTGATACCAGTACGATCTCACCTGAAGATTTTGTAGACTGGGGTCACACTCAGCCTTACATCCAGGCAGTGGGAGTAGGGGAATGTGCCGGAGTGGTAATCGACCTTATCGCTACTTTATTATTCGAAAGTGAGGAAAAAATAGACAATGCAAAAAGTGCTTTTGAAAGAAAGGTCTGGTCAGACAGTATTTACCATTCCTATTCTTCTCTGGTGAATTCTGCAAAGGCTTTGTTATTATCAGAGAATCAGTCGGCTAATACTCAGGCAGGGATCATCGCACAATTTGATGAATTTTTTGTGGAGACTGGAAAAATTGAGCTTTCAACTTCCTTTAAAGATTTTGTTTATCAAATGAATGAGCAGGAACCCACAGAAGAATTTGCAAAAAAATATTTAGAAGACGCGCAGCTATTCCTTAAGCGGGTAGATGCCTATAGAACAAAGGAGGTACAAAATGTTTAATGTAGCGAAATTAAGTGTAGTAGGAGCAGGGCCGGGAGATCCCGAATTGATAACTATTAAAGCTGTTAACACGTTAAAGACAGCTAATGTGGTGTTGTACGATGCCCTTATTAATAGAGAATTACTGGATTATGCACCCCAGGCAGAACATGTTTTTGTGGGAAAAAGGAACGGAAGTCACCACTATTCTCAGGATGGAATTAATGATCTGATAGTGAAATATGCCCGGGAGCGTGGCCATGTTGTCCGGCTAAAAGGCGGTGATCCTTTCATCTTTGGACGCGGATCTGAAGAAATTGATCATGCCCGAAGCAAAGGTCTGGAAACAGCAGTGGTTTCCGGAGTTACTTCATCTATTTCAGTACCGGCCAATCTGGGAATTCCCTTGACGAAACGAGGAATTTCAGAAAGCTTTTGGGTGATCACAGGAACAACTACTCAGCGAAAACTTTCAGAAGATGTCCGCCTGGCAGCTCAATCTACAGCAACCGTAGTTATTCTTATGGGAATGGGAAAGTTAAACGAGATCGTGGATATTTTCACTCACTTCGGAAAAGAAGATACTCCGGTAGGGATCATTCAGAATGGTACTACCGTGAATGAAAGATCAGGTTTCGGCAGCATCAAAAATATCGAACAAGTGGTTTCTGATAAAAAGCTCTCTTCTCCAGCAATTATTGTCATTGGAGAGGTAGTAAATGAAAGAACCTCTTTGAAAGCCGTTCTTGAAAATGTTATTGAAGAGAAGCAATATATAAATTCCTCTATTGGGAACTAGGGGCTGGGTATTATGGAAGAAAGAAACGAATTATACCCGGTGTTTTTGAAGGTAAACAAATTGAATATTCTCATTGTTGGCGGCGGAAATGTGGGTCATGAAAAGCTTCATTTTCTACTGAAGTCCAGTCCCAATGCCAATGTTGAGGTGGTTGCAAAAGAGTTCCTTCCGGAAACTGAAGCTTTGGCCAAAAAACATGGTTTAAAGATCACCAAAAGCAGGTATAAAAAGAAACAGCTTAAAAAGCGGCACGTTGTAATTGCCGCAACAAACGACGAAAAGCTGAACAAGCGTATCTATACCCATGCGAAAAACAGGTATTTACTGGCCAATATTGCAGATACCCCCGATTTGTGTGATTTCTATATGGGCGGAATTGTCAATAAAGGCCACGTGAAGATCGCCATTTCCACTAACGGAAAATCTCCCACAACAGCCAAGCGGCTACGGCAGTTTTTTGAAGAGGTGATCCCCGAAAATATCAACCAAATGGTTGAGAACCTCAATGAATACCGCTCGACCATCAAAGGAGATTTTGATGAGAAAGTGAACCAGATGAACAAAATAACCGAATCCTTAAAAGCAAAAAACGCAAGTAATGATTAAGACAGATATCCTGATAATAGGAGCCGGACCCACCGGATTGTTTACCGTTTTCGAAGCGGGCCTTTTAAAGCTAAAAACACATTTAATAGATGCTTTGCCACAGCCCGGCGGGCAGTGCTCAGAAATTTATCCAAAGAAGCCTATTTACGATATTCCGGCTTTTCCTGAGATTCTTGCCGGCGATCTCGTGAACAACCTCATGGAGCAGATCAAACCCTTTAGTCCGGGATTCACCCTTGGGGAAAGGGCCGAAACTATTGAAAAGCTTGAGGATGATACCTTTGTGGTGACTACAAATAAAGGAACACAACACAACGCTCCGGTAGTCGCTATTGCCGGTGGCCTTGGTTCTTTTGAACCCCGTAAGCCGCCAATTCCAAATATTTCTGATTTTGAGGATAGAGGGGTGGCCTATTTTATAAAAGATCCTGAAGTATATCGCGACAAGCGGGTGGTCATTGCCGGGGGAGGAGATTCAGCTTTGGACTGGGCGATTTACCTGGCAGATGTTGCTGCTGAAGTAGCTCTTGTTCACAGGAGAAATGAATTCAGAGGAGCATTAGATTCAGTAGAACGTCTTTCTGAACTTGCTAAACTGGGAAAAGTGGAATTAATTACCAATGCTGAAGTTGTAGGACTCAGAGGACAAGGAGATCTGGAACAGGTAGTAATAAGGCATAATGATACCGCCCGTGGGGAGGAGCTTAAGCCTGTAGATCATTTTATCCCGTTATTCGGACTTTCTCCAAAGCTGGGACCTATGGCGAACTGGGGCCTGGAAATAGAGAAAAATGCCATTAAGGTGGATAATTCCTATGATTACCAGACCAATATTCCGGGGATCTATGCAATTGGAGATGTCAATACCTATAAAGGAAAGCTGAAGCTGATCCTCTCTGGATTCCACGAAGCGGCAATCATGTGCCAGAGTGCCTATCAGCGCATCAATCCCAACAAGAAATATGTCCTAAAATATACCACTGTTGGTGGCGTACAGGGCTTCGACGGCACCAAAAAAGAAGCCAAGCGGGAAGTGGTACAAAGTATTGGATAGATCTGGTTCTAAATATTTTTTCTTAGATCATCTTAAATACTCATTGAGCTCCCTTCCCTCCGGGAAGGGCGGGGGATGGGATGAAGGGCGGGATGTAGAGCATTGTTCAGAAATTTCTCCAGGAAACACCATTTTTCACCCTTCCCTTTGGGAAGGGCCGGGGATGGGAATAGTTTTTTCCTAACTTTGCGCAAATTCCAACAACAATGAAGATCCATCTTAAAAGACTAAACGAGAATTACCATTTTGAAACCAAAAATGAACGAGGGGATGTAGTACATCTCGACAATAAGAGCGAGACAAATCCGCAGGGCGCAAGTCCCATGGAATTGCTGCTTATGGGTATTGCCGGTTGCAGCAGTATTGATATTGTAATGATCCTTAAAAAGCAGCAACTGGAGATGACCAATCTTGAAATGGATGTGGAAGGATTTAGAGTAGATGGCGCAATTCCCAACGTCTTTAAAAGAATTCATTTAAAGATTTTTATTGACGGAGATATTCCCGAAAATAAAGCAAAAAGAGCAGTGGATCTTTCTTTGGAAAAATATTGCTCCGTGGCTAAAATGCTGGAATCAACAGCCGAGATCACTACAGAAGTTATTCTGAACGGTTCACTGGTCAATAAATAATAGTCGCACCGGCCGCTCATGCGAAAATTATTGCTTCTCGTTTTCCTGTTTGCTGCGAATGCTTTTTCACAGGAGAAGCATTATTCGGTAGAGGCAAATTATTTCTACGGAAGCATCTGGGAGCACAATCCCAATATTTCTCATTTGATCACCGGGCATCCTTATGGGGTGCTCCTGCATTTTAACCGTAAAACCTATGGAGAAGAGGCCTGGGAAAGTCGCTATAACTACCCTAATGTCGGTTTTTCCCTCTCCTACCAGGATCTCAAAAATGAGCATTTAGGAGAGAATTTTGGAGCCTATGCGCATTTAGGATTCTACTTTTTAAATCGCCACCTTTTGCTGAAGGTGGGGCAGGGACTTGCCGTTACTACAAACCCATATCACCCCGACAATAACTACCGGAATAATGCCTACGGCTCCCGACTCCTTAGCTCCACGATCTTCACAGGTAACCTGCAGTTTGAAAATCTGATTGGCGGCCTGGGTTTTCAAGCCGGCCTCTCGCTCATCCATTATTCCAATGCCGATTTCAAATCGCCAAACAGTTCAACCAATACGCTGGCTCTAAGTGCAGGATTGAATTACGACTTCAACCATGAGGCTCAAAGAGAGTTTATTCCTAAGGATCCAAAAATGCCATTTTCGGCACCCTTTCGGTACAACTTTGTTATGCGCAGCGGAGTAAATACCACCGGAGTGATTGGTTCAGAATCATATCCTTTTTTAACCCTTTCAGCTTATGCAGATAAGGCATTGAATCACAAAAGTACTTTGCAGGCGGGAGCAGAACTATTCCTTTCCCGGGCCATGGAGGAATATATTTATTATTATTCCGTGGCTTTTCCCCTGGTTGGCACTACGGGTGAGGAAGATGCAAAGAGGGTGGGGATTTTTGCAGGGCACCAGCTCACTTTTAGAAAACTTTCCCTCATTACTCACCTGGGTTATTATGTGTACTATCCTTACGATAATTATGTGGACCGGGTTTATAACAGGATAGGCCTGCAAAGAGAGATCTGGAATGACCTCTTTGGTTCTGTAACAGTCCGCTCTCACGGGGCAAATGCCGAAGCAGTTGAATTCTCAATAGGATACAGGCTATGAAATTACTGCTGAAAAAATATCTCCTGATTTTACCATTTTTGAGCCTGATGTTTTTTGTGGCTTGTGACACCGAAGATGCTCCCGATTGTTTCCAGATCGCCGGAAACATGATCACAAAAGAATTTCAGGTTGAGCCTTTCGAGGAGCTTATTGTGTTTGAAGGAATTGATCTCTTTATTGAGCAGGGCGCAGAGCATATAGTCCTCGTCAAAACCGGTGAAAACCTGATGAAAGAAATTTCAGCTGAAGTGGTTGACGGCAGACTCATCCTGCGGAATGACAACGGCTGCAATTTTGTGAGGGATTACAATCTCACCTCTATCCATGTTACCGTTCCAAATCTTACCTGGCTGCAAAATTCCGGAAACCGGGTGATCAAAAGTGTAGGAGAACTAAATTTTCCAAACATCTGGCTCCGCAGCCTTAACCAGGAGCGGGCAAAGGGGGTGTACACGGTGGGAGATTTCGACCTGCACCTGGTGTCAGATTATGTACGGGTAACGGGTGATGATTTCTCCAACTTTTTCCTTCGGGGGGAAACAGAAAATTTGAATCTGTACATCGCCAACGGCGATGGCAGGGTAGAGGCACAGGGATTAAGTGCTGGCACAGTGGAGATTCAGCATAGAGGAACGAATAAATTATTTGTGAATCCGCAGCAGGTGTTGAAAGGAGAAATAAGAAGTACCGGCGATGTAATTTCTGTAAACCGTCCGCCGGTGGTGGAGGTAGAAAGTTTTTATACCGGGAAGTTGATATTTAAATAATATTTGAGGTGGTAACAAACATACGAGGTTTTACAAACCTGTTAGGTTTAGTTGTCGTACTGAACTCGAATCAAACCTGCAAGGTCTTTTTTGAACCTTGTAGGTTTATATCGCAAAAAAAAGACCTACAAGGTTTTGAAAACCTTGCAGGTCAGGTATCAAAAAAACTACTTCTTCAGCGTCAACTCAGAAAACAAATGCTCCAGGTTCTTGTTCTTCCGGTTGAGCTGCAGGGTTTTCAATCCGTTATCATGGGCAAAATCGAAAACGGTGGGACGCATGTCTTTTTCGGTATCGAAGTAAAGTTCATATACGAATCCGCCGGTGTTCCTGAGGTCCATGAGGTGTGGCAGGCGCTGTAGGGCGACTTCTTCAATGCGGTAATCGAACTCCACTTCAATGATCTGTACCTGCTCATCGCGCAGCTCCTCCAATCTTTTATCGGCTACAATTTTTCCGTGGTTAATAATGATCACGCGCTCACAAAGGGCTTCTACTTCACGCATGATGTGGGTGGAGAGAAAGATGGTTTTTTCCTTTCCGGTCTTTTTGATCAGCTCGCGGATCTCTACTAACTGATTCGGGTCGAGTCCTGTGGTGGGTTCGTCAAGGATCAAAACTTCAGGGTCGTGCAAAAGTGCATTTGCAAGACCCACCCGCTGCCGGTAACCTTTTGAAAGCTGCTCGATCTTTTTGTTGGCTTCAGGTAAAAGTCCGGTCTGAATAATCACCTCTTCAATACGGCTTTTTGGTGCCTTATATATGAGGGCGTTAAATTCGAGATATTCACGCACGTACATTTCCGTATAAAGGGAATTGTGCTCGGGTAAGTATCCCGTGCTTCTCTGGGCCTGCAGCATGTCTTGAGCAAGCAGATATCCATTTACGGTAGCTTCGCCCGATGATGGCTGTAAATAACCGGTAAGGATCTTCATGAGTGTAGACTTTCCTGCACCGTTTGGCCCTAAGAAGCCCACAATTTCCCCTTTTTGGATGGAAAAGGAAACTTCATCAAGTGCTTTTTGTTCTCCGTAATATTTAGAGACCTTGTTTACCAGTATTGACATAACAGCTTTTTTTCAAAAGTAAATCATCTTTTTTATAAGGCAGAAAATTTATAAGAAGAATTCAAATGTTGTTAAAATTAACGAAATCGTTCTCGTGATTTTTTCAGAAAAAACCATTCTTTTTTGAAAATATATGCTACATTAGCTTTTCATAAAGAGAAAAATGAACAATTTATTTATCTGGAACGCCTGGTATTACTTTTATTTCTATTTCAGAGATAAGATCGGGAGTGCCGTATAATTAACCAATATTATAACTGAAATCCCGATGTAAGCATCGGGATTTTTTTTTGCCGTAAAAATATATGCAGGAAAAAATAGCCATACAGGGAATAAAAGGATCTTTTCATCACCAGGTCGCCAGGGAATATTTTGGAAAGGAAGTGCCGGTAGACGAGTGCCAGTCGTTTAGAGAAGTGGTTGACAGTTTGTTGACCAATCGGTCAATAAGTGCTGTCATGGCCATTGAAAATTCTACGGCCGGAACCATTCTCCCCAATTACGCTCTTATCGATGATAATAATCTTCAGATAAAAGGCGAGCATTACATTCCAATCTTCATGAACCTCATGGTCCTGCCGGGTCAAAAGATTTCAGATATTAAAAAAGTCTGTTCTCACCCAATGGCTTTACTGCAATGCCAAACCTTCTTCAAAGATCATCCCCATATGGAACTCATTGAAGATACAGATACTGCAGATGTAGCAAAAAGAATTAGGGAACAAAATCTCAAAGGAGTTGCGGCTGTTGCCAGCAAGGCGGCGGCAGAGCTTTTTGACCTGGAGATTCTTGGAGAAGGAATCCAGACTATGAAGAGTAACTCCACCCGTTTTCTTGTACTTTCCTCAAAGAATGCAGCCCCTGTAGTGACCGGTGCAAACAAGGCGTCCCTGAAATTTGTTCTTGAGAATAAAAGGGGCAGCCTGGTAAGTGTACTCAACATCCTACGGGATTTTGATCTTGATATGACCAAAATCCAGAGTGTGCCGGTGATAGACGTCCCTTGGAAATATGCTTTTTTTATTGATGTACTGTTTCAGGATGAGGAAGAATTGAAAAAAGTGCTGAGCATACTTTCAGAATTAACTGAAGAATTAAAAGTTTTAGGAATATATAAAAACGGCTTATTATGATCGCACAGGCCAGTAGATTAGACCATGTTGAAGAATACTACTTTTCAACCAAACTGAAGGAGATTAGGATGCTCCAGGATTCGGGACAACCTATTATTAATCTAGGAGTGGGAAGCCCGGACCTGCCGCCACCGCCACAGGTGATGACGGCATTGCACCAGGCCCTTCTCAACCCCGTTGCACATCAATATCAGCCGTATCGTGGGACAAACGACTTCAGAAAAGCTATAGGAGAATTCTATCAGAATTTTTATGGGGTAAATCTAAATACTGAAACTGAGATCCTGCCTTTAATGGGAAGTAAGGAAGGCATCACCCATATTTCCATGGCATTTTTAAATGAAGGAGATGAGGTGCTGGTGCCAAATCCCGGCTATCCAACTTATGCTGCCGTGAGCAGGCTGGTAGGAGCGAGTACTGTTTTGTACGACCTAAGTGAAGAAACTGGATGGTTGCCCAATTTTGCCCAGCTTGAAAAAAGAGACCTGAGTAAAGTAAAGCTCATGTGGGTGAATTACCCCAACATGCCAACTGGGGCGATTGCAAAAAAGGACCTTTTTGAGAAGTTAATTGCCTTCGGAAAAAAGCACAGCATCCTGATTGTAAATGATAATCCATACAGCTTTATCCTCAACGAGGAGCCGGAGAGTATCCTGAAATACTCCAGTGATTTGAAAGGAATAATGGAACTCAATTCCCTTAGTAAAAGCTTTAATATGTCTGGCTGGAGAATTGGTATGCTTTGCGGCAGTGAAAAGAATATAAATTCCGTGCTTAAAGTAAAGACCAATATGGACAGTGGAATGTTCTTTCCGCTGCAGGCTGGGGCAGCAATGGCTTTAAGACTTCCGCAGGAATGGTTTAGAGAGCAGAACAAGGTCTACATGCGGCGGAAAGAAGAAATCCTGAAGCTCGCTACAGCCCTGCAATGCAGTTTTTCTGAAGACCAGACCGGGATGTTTTTGTGGTGCCGTGTGCCTAAAGGCAGTACTTCGGAAGAGTTTGTAGAACATCTGCTAAAACAGTATCACATTTTTGCCGCCCCCGGATTCATTTTTGGGAGTCAGGGAGAAGGATATATCCGGTTTTCTTTATGTGCTTCAGAAGAAAATATCATTAAGGCCTGTAAAAGATTAACGGCATGAAGATCCATATTATAGGTTTAGGTTTAATTGGTGGCTCATTTGCGCTGGGATTAAGGAAAGCTTTTCCAGATTTGGAGATCTCGGGAAGTGACTCCAAAGAGGAGCACCTGCTAAAGGCAAAACAGCTTAAGCTCATTGATCGCCCGGCCGGGCTGGAAGTAGTGCAGGAAGTAGATGTTGTGATCATTGCTGTGCCGGTTGATGTGGCCAGGAAAGTAGCTGTTGAAGTTTTGGATAAAGTGGGGCCAAATACGCTGGTTTTTGATGCGGGTTCCACAAAATCAGGTTTGTGTGAGGCTATAGCTTCTCACCCTAACCGGCGGAATTTTCTTGCAGCCCATCCCATTGCCGGAACAGAATTTTCGGGTCCCGAAGCCGCTATAGATAATCTTTTCCTCAATAAGACTAACATCATTTGTGAGGTCGAAAAAACAGCTTTTAAACTTCAGGAAAGGGCGCTGGAGATATTTCAGAAGCTGGAAATGCGCATCAGGTACATGGATCCAAAATCCCATGACCGGCATATCGCCTATGTTTCTCATCTCTCTCACATAAGCTCCTTCATGCTGGGGAAAACAGTGCTTCAGAAAGAGCAGAACGAAAAAGACATTTTTGACCTGGCAGGCAGTGGATTTGCCTCCACGGTGCGTCTGGCAAAAAGTTCTCCTGCGATGTGGACGCCAATTTTTCAGCAAAATAAGGAGAACATCCTGGAGACCCTAGAAGAATATATCAGCAATCTTTCGAAATTCAAAGAACTGCTTGAAAATGACGATTTTCAGGAGGTTTTTCTGGACATGGAAAGAACAAACCACATAAAAACAATTTTGAACGGAATAAACTAATCATACAATGGAAAACAAGAAAGAACTCAGAACCTGGTTGGACAACTTTGGATTGGACCATCCTCTCGTAATCGCCGGACCATGCAGTGCCGAAACCGAAGAACAGGTGCTTAAAATTGCGCACCAGCTAAAAGACACAGATGCTACCGTATTAAGAGCGGGAATTTGGAAACCAAGAACCCGTCCCGGGAATTTTGAAGGCGTTGGAGCTCTTGGGCTCAAATGGCTGCAAAAAGCAAAGCAGGAAACGGGCATGCTTACCACTACCGAAGTTGCGAGTCCGCACCACGTAGATCTTGCCCTGGAGCATGACATCGATATTCTGTGGATTGGTGCCAGGACTACAGTATCCCCTTTTATTGTTCAGGATATTGCCGATGCGCTCAAGGGAACAGATAAGGTGGTGCTGGTGAAAAACCCGGTAAACCCCGATTTATCTCTGTGGCTGGGAGCGGTTGAAAGGTTCTATTCCTGTGACATTAAAAACCTGGGCGTGATTCACCGCGGATTTTCGGCCTATGAAAAGACAAAATACAGGAACAATCCTGAGTGGCAAATAGCTATTGAGCTTCAGAATAAATTTCCAGATTTGCCGCTAATCCTGGATCCATCGCATATTGCGGGGAGAAGAGACATTATTTTCGATCTTTCTCAAACTGCACTGGACTTAAATTATGACGGATTAATGGTGGAAACACATTTTGATCCCGATAACGCATGGAGTGACGCCAAGCAGCAAATAACACCTGCCACTTTGGTGCAAATCATGAAAGATCTTAAAATTCGGAAAGAAGTTTCTGAAAGTGAAGATTTTCAGAATAAATTAAATAACCTGAGGGCGCAAATTGATGTGGCCGATAATCAATTGATAGAGTTGCTTTCCAAAAGGATGAGAGTTTCTGACGAAATTGGAAGGGTGAAAAAATCTCAGAACGTTTCTGTCCTTCAAACCAAAAGGTGGAATGAGATCCTTGGAAAAATGGTTCTTGAAGGCGAACAGCACGGTCTAAGTGAAGAATTCGTGTTGCGTTTGTTTAAAGCAGTGCATCAGGAATCTATTAATCACCAGGAAAAGATCATGAAACAATAGATTTTGCCGGGCTAAATTATTACTTAGTTCCTGGTTTAAAATTCTAATCTAATTTTTTCTTGTTAATTTGTTGTGGCAAAAAATCTCCTCCAAAAATGCCATTTTTGGATAGTTATTCAGAAGAAAATTTTTGGAGGAGTCATTTTTGAAAAGCACTAAATGAAAGGAACTGTTTACAAATCTACCGGAAGCTGGTACCAGGTGAAAGCCGATGACGGCCGGTTTTTTCAATGTCGTATCAAAGGAAAATTCAGGATCAAAGGTATCAAGAGTACTAATCCTGTTGCGGTGGGAGACCGGGTGGAATTCAAACTGGAAGAAAAATCTGAAGAAGAGCAGAACGGTGTGATTACCGGGATTGAGGAGAGGGAGAATTACATTATTCGTAAATCTGTCAACCTTTCCAAGCAGACCCATATAATCGCCTCTAATATTGATCAGGCTTTCCTGCTGGTCACACTAAACAATCCGCCCACTTTCACCACTTTTATAGATCGCTTTCTGGTCACTGCAGAAGCTTATCACATCAAAGCAATTTT
The DNA here is from genome assembly GCF_050750585.1 of Salinimicrobium sp. WS361. Taxonomy (NCBI): domain Bacteria; kingdom Pseudomonadati; phylum Bacteroidota; class Flavobacteriia; order Flavobacteriales; family Flavobacteriaceae; genus Salinimicrobium; species Salinimicrobium sp. WS361. The sequence goes on along the minus strand of NZ_JBOJLM010000007.1, from coordinate 177,456 downwards.
GTTGTTCAACAAGATTGATACTTATAAACCCGAAGAACTTGATGAGGTGAAATACCTGGCGGCCATGTATAGGCAAATTGGCTATGAGTGTATAGGAATTTCGGCCAAAACGGGAAAAAATGTAGAGCAGGTAAAAGAGCTCATGAAGGGTAAAACAAGTATGATCTCGGGCCACAGCGGCACTGGGAAATCTACTTTGATCAATGTCATTGAACCAAAGCTCGATCTAAAAACTACCCAAATTTCTGAACAGCACCGGCAGGGGCAACATACCACCACCTTTGCTGAAATGTTCGATCTCGATTTCGGGGCTCGTATCATTGATACTCCCGGGATAAAAGGCTTTGGCGTGGTAGACATCGAAAAAGAGGAGTTGGGAGATTATTTTCCGGAGTTCTTAGCCCTTAAGCCAGAATGTAAATTTTACAACTGCCTCCACCTTGAGGAACCAAAATGTGCCGTAAAAGATGCCTTGGAAGCCGGAGAGATCCCATGGTCCCGTTATAAAAGTTATCTACAAATTTTAAAAGGCGAAGACGAACAAAACTACCGCTTCGACAATCACCAACCTGAATGAGAACTGTAATTCAAAGAGTTTCTGAAGCATCTGTAACTATTGAGGGTGTCAAAAATGCCGAAATTGGCAAAGGTTTATTGATCCTTATAGGAATAGAGGATGAAGATGACAGTCAGGATATTGCCTGGTTGTGTAAGAAGATAGTGAGCATGCGCATTTTCAATGATGCTAATGATGTAATGAATGATTCGTTACTTGACGTAAATGGCGACGCAATTGTGGTGAGCCAGTTTACGCTTCACGCCAGCACTAAAAAGGGAAACAGGCCCAGCTATATTAAAGCTGCCAAACCCGATGTGGCTATTCCGCTCTATGAAGAATTTGTGTCTGCTTTTGAAAAAGAGCTGGGAAAGAAGATTGGAACCGGAAAATTTGGAGCCGATATGAAAGTGAGCCTTCTTAACGACGGGCCGGTAACTATAATAATTGATTCAAAGAATAAAAGTTAAAATAGCATCATGAACATCGAAAATTCACAGGAAGCTGTAGATGCCTGGATAAAGGATCATGGAGTAAGGTACTTTAACGAGCTTACAAACATGGCCCAACTTACCGAAGAAGTGGGGGAAGTTGCGCGTATCATAGCCCGTAGATATGGAGAGCAGAGTGAAAAGGAGAGTGATAAGGCAAAAGACCTGGGAGAAGAACTGGCCGATGTGGTTTTTGTAGTGCTTTGCCTGGCAAACCAAACCGGGATCAATTTACAGGAGGCTTTTGATAAAAAGCTTGATCTAAAGACCCAACGAGATAAGGACCGTCACAAGAACAACGAAAAACTACAGTAAATGCGCATTTTACAAGACATAAAAAATCCCGATTACTGGGTAAAGGTATTACAACTAGGCACAATCTTCTTTGTGATTTTTGTAGGGCTTTCTCTTATTATCTCTCACTTTAGACAGATTATGGCGGGAGATTTCGCAGCTATTTATCAGGATGAATTCTCCAATGGAAAATGGTTAGAATATTTCCTGATAAAGGCTGTAATAAGTCTGGTATACGCAATGTACATGACGAGCAGGCGTAAAAATTTTAAAAGAGAGTAAATTATGCATCTGCACCTATCTACACAAAACCGCGAACTTTCGGGAAAGATTGCTGTTACCGGTTCCAAAAGTGAATCGAACAGGTTATTGATCCTCCAGGCACTATATCCTAACCTTGAAATTGAAAACTTATCTAATAGTGACGATACCAAAGTACTTCAAAAAGCGCTGAGGACTAAAGATGAGGTAATTGATATTCACCATGCAGGCACTGCGATGCGATTTTTAACAGCATACTTTGTTTCCAAAGAAGGAAGGGAAGTTCTGCTTACGGGAAGCCAGCGCATGCAGGAACGGCCTATAGCGATACTGGTAGATGCCCTTCGGGGATTGGGAGCAGAAATTACTTATGAAAAAAATGAGGGCTTTCCTCCTTTGAGGATTAAAGGGAAAAAACTCCTGGAGAATGAGGTGAAAGTACAGGCCAATATCAGCAGCCAGTATATTTCAGCTTTAATGCTGATAGCACCATCCCTGCCTAAAGGTTTGAAAATCTCTCTTGAAGGGAAAATAACCTCTGTACCGTATATTAAAATGACCCTGCAACTCCTGAAGCAGTGCGGGATCAACGGTTTCTTTGAGAACAATGAAATTTTTATTGAGCCCATTTCCCAAATACCTCAAAAACAAATCGTAGTGGAATCTGACTGGAGTTCGGCTTCCTATTTTTACAGCATGGCTGCGCTTTCAGATTCTTCTGAAATTAATCTTACTTCCTACCGCGAGAACAGTCTGCAGGGAGATCGAAGTACGGCAGATATCTACCAAAAATTAGGCGTCAAAACGACATTTTTGGAAGGTGAGTTAAAGCTGGAGAAGACTGAAGTTGAGCTGCCTGAAATTCTTCAATTAGATTTAGCCAACAGTCCAGATCTTGCGCAAACTGTGGCCGTTACTTGCTTTGGCCTCGGAATTGGAGCTCAGCTCACCGGCCTTCATACCCTTAGGATCAAAGAAACTGACAGGCTTCAGGCATTGAAGAACGAACTTGAAAAACTGGGAGGGCAGGTTGAGATTTCAGAAGATACTTTACGGCTTTCAGCTTCCGAAGAGATAAAACCCAATATTGCGATAGACACATATAATGACCATCGTATGGCGCTCGCATTCGCGCCACTGGCGTTAAAAATTCCGATTGTTATTAATGATGCCGGGGTGGTGAGTAAGTCCTTTCCGGAGTACTGGGAGAATCTTCAGCAGCTAAAGTTTTCCGTAAAAGAATCAGCTAAAGAGTAGAAAATTCTTAAAAGGTCTGGACGTGGGGCCGCGTCAATTAACAGATTTCTTAAATAAACCGCCATTTACTTGACAACCCCTATCCCGAGGTTGTATATTTGCAGCTTCTTAAAATCTATCTTATATGGGAATGAAATTATCGCACTTCAATTTTGACCTTCCACCCGAATTGCTTGCAGAATATCCTGCCGAGAACAGGGATGAAGCCAGATTAATGGTTTTGAACAGGAAAGATCAAACAATTGAGCATAAACAATTTAAGGATCTTATCGATTATTTTGAGCCGCAAGACGTAATGGTGTTAAACAACACCAAGGTTTTTCCTGCCCGTCTTTTTGGTAATAAAGAGAAGACCGGTGCCCGCATTGAAGTGTTTTTGTTGAGAGAATTAAATGCAGAAACCCGTCTATGGGACGTGCTGGTAGATCCTGCCAGGAAGATTAGGATTGGTAATAAACTATATTTTGGTGAGGACGAAAGTCTTGTAGCCGAAGTTATTGATAATACAACTTCTCGCGGAAGAACCCTACGTTTTCTTTACGACGGTTCTTACGAGGAATTCAGAAATAAACTGACAGAACTGGGGGAAACGCCGCTTCCAAAATACATTAAAAGAGAAGTACAGCCCGAAGATAAAGATAGATATCAAACTATCTACGCAAAATCTGAAGGTGCTGTTGCTGCTCCTACTGCCGGTCTTCACTTTTCAAAGCACCTGCTAAAAAGACTGGAGATCAAGGGAATTGATTTCGCTGAAGTTACATTGCACGTTGGTTTAGGAACTTTTAGTCCGGTTGAGGTGGAAGATCTTTCCAAGCACAAAATGGACAGCGAAGAAGCTTATATTGAAGGGCCTGCAGTGAACACCATTAACAAAGCGATCCAGGAAAAACGCAAAGTTTGTGCGGTAGGAACTACGGTAATGCGTTCTTTGGAAAGTTCGGTTTCTTCAAACAGAACCCTAAATGAATTCCAGGGCTGGACAAATAAATTTATTTTTCCTCCTTATGACTTTAGCATTGCTAACTGTATGATCACCAACTTCCATACGCCAAAGTCTACTTTATTGATGATGGTTTCTGCTTTTGCAGGGCATGATTTTATGAAAAAGGCCTATGCTGAAGCTGTGAAAGAAAAGTACAAGTTTTACACTTACGGAGACGCTATGTTGATCCTCTAGTTTAGAGTGTTCAGTGCTCAGTATACAGGGGGCAGTTGCTTCTAAAGAAATATAACCAAACCTCACAGGTTTTTAAAACCTGTGAGGTTTTTCATTTAACAGAATTAAATTGTGGCTAACTTATTGATCCTCAAAAATGACATTTTTGAAAGGTATTATAAATCCCATTTACTTTAGTATTTTTGCAGCGTGAAAGAAAAGAAGAAAGACATACGGGCATTGACCAAAGAACAACTTCAGCAATTCTTTGTTTCCCAGGGAGATAAATCCTTCCGCGGAACTCAGGTTTATGAGTGGCTTTGGGGCAAAGGAGCCCATTCTTTTGAAGATATGACCAATATCTCCAAGGATACGCGTCAAATGCTGAATGAAAACTTCGTCATCAACCATATTCGGGTAGACCAGATGCAGCGAAGCAGTGACGGAACAATCAAAAACGCTGTAAAATTACATGATGATCTCACGGTAGAATCTGTGTTGATCCCTACCCCCTCAAGAACTACTGCTTGTGTTTCTTCGCAGGTAGGCTGTAGCCTGGACTGCAAATTCTGTGCTACGGCAAAGCTGAAGCGCATGCGCAACCTGAACCCTGACGAAATTTATGATCAGGTAATGGCAATAGACAATGAGAGCAGGCTGTATTTTGATAGGCCCCTCTCGAATATTGTTTTCATGGGCATGGGAGAACCGCTCATGAACTATAACAACGTACTAAAGGCCATTGAAATGATCACTTCTCCCGAAGGATTGGGGATGTCACCAAAACGTATTACCGTTTCTACTTCAGGGGTGCCAAAAATGATAAAAAGAATGGCCGATGAGGAAGTGAAATTTAAACTTGCAGTTTCTCTTCATTCCGCCATCGACGAAGTGAGAACTTCTATTATGCCATTTAATGCCACCTTCCCACTTGATGATCTTAGGGAGGCTCTGGAATACTGGTATGCAAAGACCGGAAGCCGTATCACCTACGAATATGTGGTATGGAAAGGGATCAATGACCGTAAAAAAGATGTGGATGCCCTGGTTAGATTCTGCAGGTACGTTCCATGTAAGGTCAACCTTATAGAATATAACGATATTGGAGATGAGACTTTTAAACAGGCTCCTTCAGAAACCACCAATATGTATGTGGATCAACTGGAGAGAAGTGGCATCACCTGTACCGTGCGCCGTTCCCGCGGAAAGGATATAGATGCGGCCTGTGGTCAACTTGCCAACAAATCTAAAGAAGTTACTGTCTAGAGATCCAAAAAGAGCTTTTTTGGAAGGTGCTGAAAAATTATTCTTTTAACTATCTTAGCAGCCCTAATGAAGGTAATTTCTAAAATAAAGCTGCCGGTAGAGAAAGAGATGGAACTTTTTGAAAAGAAGTTCACTCAGGCGATGTCTTCAAAAGTGGCATTGCTAAACCGGATCACGCACTTTATTGTAAACCGAAAGGGCAAACAAATGCGCCCTATGTTCGTTTTTCTCGTGGCCAAAATGGTTGCAGATGGAAAGGTGAACGAACGCACCTACAGGGGGGCTTCGGTAATTGAATTGATCCATACCGCTACTCTTGTTCACGACGATGTAGTAGACGATTCCAACCGCCGTCGTGGCTTTTTTTCCATCAATGCACTTTGGAAGAATAAAATTGCTGTTCTGGTGGGAGATTATCTGCTTTCAAAAGGTCTTTTACTGTCTATAGATAACAATGATTTTGATCTTTTAAAGATCATCTCGGTTGCTGTAAGGGAAATGAGCGAAGGGGAACTGCTACAAATAGAAAAAGCCCGCCGCCTCGATATCACTGAAGAGATTTACTATGAAATCATCCGGCAAAAGACAGCCACCTTAATTGCGGCCTGTTGTAGCCTTGGAGCTGCCTCTGTTCAACCCGATTCTAAAGAGGTAGAAAGAATGAGGCATTTTGGAGAACTTATAGGAATGGCTTTTCAGATAAAAGATGACCTGTTTGATTACGGCAATGAACGTATAGGCAAACCGACAGGGATTGACATTAAGGAGCAAAAAATGACGCTGCCGTTGATACATGTCTTAAATAAGATTTCGGCAAAAGAAAAAGCCTGGGTCATCAACTCGGTGAAAAACCATAATAAGGATGGGAAGCGGGTAAGAGAAGTAATTGACTTTGTAAAAGAAAAGGGAGGTCTTGAATACGCCGTTTCAAAAATGCAGGCATTTCAACAAGAAGCATTGAATATGCTAGAAGAATATCCTCCTTCTCCGTATAAGGATTCTCTTATCCTTATGGTAAACTACGTTATTGAGCGTAAAAAATAATATCCCGGTTTTCTGAAACCTTTTTTAAATTTTTCCATCATTCTTTTTTGTTCAGGTAGAAATGCATCTCCGTTTTTCCAGTGAGATTGGTCTGGCATCCCGAAAGGGAAAAAATCGTACTTTTACACCTTAAAAGTACTTGCACATTACTTGCTCAAATATATTTTTGCTATGAAAATATTTTGCTTCAATGTATTGATAATCATTATTTTATCAATTATATCTACTACAGCACAGGAGCTTTCGCCACCTATACATAACTATTCTTCCTTTAGTTATAAGGCGGCCAGCCAGAATTGGGATATTGCACTTGATGAAAGTGGAGTAATTTATGCCGCAAACAACCAGGGGCTGTTATCTTTTGACGGGCAGCGATGGGAATTATTTGATCTCGAGAACCGTTCGGTTATAAGATCTGTGCTTCCTCATAAAGGAAAGATCTACACAGGTTCTTACCGGGAATTCGGTTACTGGGAACGAGATACCAGGGGTGATATGTGTTATACTTCCCTTATTCCCCTTTTGGGCGAATATGAACTGCAGAGTGAGGAGTTCTGGGAAATTATTGCACATAAAGATGCTATTTACTTCAGGTCTTTTGGAGCAGTTTACCGTTACGAAGATGATAAAATCACTCCTGTGCAAAGAGTGAATGTCAATCAAATGGAGATCTATAAGGACAGGCTTGTGGTGGCGACAGGTGATTCCGGGCTCTTTTACTTAAATAACAGCGGTGAAATGGAGCCGTTGCCCAACCAGGAAGTTCTAAAAGATGGGGTTGTTAGAGAACTTATTGTGCATGGGGATGACTTGTTGATTGGCTTAAAGGACGATATCTTTCTTTTTGATGGTGAGAATATACGAAGGCATGTTGATACAGGACTACAGGAGGAACTTCAGCAGTATGAGCTCAACCATGTATTATCTCTTTCTCCGGTTGAAATTCTAATTGGAACACTTAAAAATGGCATTATTCAGTTTAATGAAGATACCGGTGAAATCTTCTCATATAACAGGCGGAACGGACTCCAGAATAACACTGTTCTTGCCCTTGCCCAGAACAAAGGTAAAATCTGGTTGGGACTTGATAATGGGATTGATGTAGTTGATATATATTCTCCTTTTAGGTTCTTTACCGATGAAAGTGGAGAATTGGGTTCTGTCTATGATCTAAATTTTAAGGAGGACGATCTTTATCTCGCCAGTAATACCGGTGTTTTCAGGATGAATGATGAGAAGATCGAATTATTGGAGGGGGCCGAAGGTCATTCCTGGAATCTTGCGGTTCACGACGGGGTGATGTACAGTAACCATAACAACGGAACTTTTAAAATTGTAAATGACCGTTTTGTGCCTATCGACAGGCGTACAGGAAGTTTCCAAATCTTAAAGAATGGTAACAAAAGATTTCTGATAGGTAGTTATACGGGTATAGATCTTTTTAATGAAACTACCGGCGAAGTGCAGCGCCTTAAGGGAATAGACTTTCCTGTAAAGCAGATGCTGCTAGAGAATACTTCTACCCTGTGGGTGACAGATTCTTATGAAGGTATCTACAGGGTAGGGCTAACTAGTGAAGGCGACAGTATTACTTCAGTAAAGAAAATAAGCACCTCAACCGGAGCAGGGAAGCAGGAAGCTGAACTGTACAGGGTGAATGGGCAAATTGTTGCTTTTACTGGTGGAGAGTGGTACCACTATAATCCTTTTACGCAAAACCTCGAATTATTATCTGAATGGCAAGAATATGAAGGCAAAAGGCTTTTAGGACAGGATGGCAAGTATTTCTGGTTCATGGATTCCGAAAAGAATCTTTTAACCGTCACTAATTTTAAAGATGATAAGATCCTGGTAACGGCAGGGATGTTAAACAAGCGTACCGTAAAGAAAAATGAGCGGCTCATAAAGCTGAACGATTCCATTTACTACATTACCCTTCATGACGGTTTTGCCAGGCTTGATCTTAATGAGTTAAAGGATTTTAGGTCCCGGGAATTTTTGAGTACACCGGTAGTGCAGAAGCTACATGACGGGACTAATTACTATAACCTTAATGTTGTCCCTCATATTCCTTCGAAGCAGGCAAGGGAGGTGACCATTCTTACCGGTTTACCGGTTTCGGATGCTGTGGGAATGGAATACGAACTCGTGGGTAATAATACGGCTGCCGTGCGAGGTGAAGTGCAGGAAGGAAAGATTCAGTTTCAGAATTTACCATACGACCAGTATGAGCTCAGGTTAACAGCCGTGGGATCTCAGCAGAAAGCTTCGGTATTTAGTGCTTTCAGGTTTGTGGTAGATCCTCCATGGTATTTAAAAGATTACATGAAGGTGCTCTACCTCCTGTCTTTGTTGATGCTGGTTGTGCTCATCTACTACATAAATAAGCTGAAACTTCAGCAACATAGAAAGATACTCAAGGTCAAGTATCAAAAGGAGCATGAAGAGAGAATGAATAAGCTTGAAAAGGAGCAGCTCATCAATGAAATAAACATGAAGCGCAAAGAGCTGGCAAATTCTACCGTGATTGCTGCAAAGAAGAATGAAGTTCTTATGCAGATACAGGGGGAATTGAATAAAGACAAAGCAAAATTTTCAAATCAGTACAGGCTCAAGCACATTATGAATAAAATTAATAATGCTGTTCAGAATGATGATGAGTGGAAAGTCTTTGAAACTAATTTTAATGAGCTGCATGAAGATTTCTTTAGAGATCTACTCAGCAAATTCCCAAACCTAAGTAATAGAGATCTTAAACTTTGTGCCTACCTCAAGATGAATCTTACTTCAAAGGAAATCGCACCGTTAATGGGTATAAGTGTGAGAGGAGTTGAAGTACACAGGTACAGGCTGAGAAAGAAAATAAATGTAGATACTTCAGAAAACCTCACGAACTGGTTAATTGCCAACTTTTAGAAGGTTAAGACCCTATAAAAAGCCTTAAAATCACTACATCATTACTACATCAGCCTATAAATTTTTGATTTAAATATTACTTCATGAGGCTCGTAAGCTGCTTAAAAACAGTGCCTTTATGAGTAGTTGGCTTTGATGTAGCATTTGTGTACTATAACGTTTTCGGGTAGCGGGGTTCTAATGTACTTTCATGTCAAATTTTGTAAACGGTTTACCCTATGAAAATTAGATTATTACTCACATTTGTGGCGCTCCTGTTCTGCGGAATGGGCTTTGCTCAACAACCAAAAACTATTTCGGGAACCATTGTTGGGGCCGATGGTATGCCTTTACCGGGTGCGGAGGTGAAGGTGATTGGGAAGAATATTTTTGACATTACCGACTTCGACGGAAATTTTGCTCTCGAAGGAGTGGTTGAAGGTGATACCTTCAGAGTTACTTTCCTGGGATTTAAGCCTCAGGAGTTACCAGTAATTGGAGCTAATGACTACCAGATTACTTTAGAGGAAGACGCTGCTGCCCTTGACGAGGTAGTGGTAGTTGGTTATGGTACCCAGAGAAAAGCCGATCTTACCGGGTCTATTGTTACTATTGAGTCTGAAGAAATAGAAAAGACGCCAACTTCAAACGTCATGCAGTCATTACAGGGAAAAGTGGCAGGGGTGCAAATCACTTCTGTTGGATCTCCCGGTAATTCCCCTAATGTAAGGGTGAGAGGACTTGGAACTTATACAAGTGGTACCAATGTACTGTACGTTGTTGATGGTGCGCTCTATAACAACATAGACTTTCTAAGTACAAAAGATATTAAGTCGATCAATGTTTTAAAAGATGCATCCTCTTCCGCAATTTACGGGGTAAGAGCTGCTAACGGGGTTATTATTATAGAAACCAAATCGGGTAGAATAAATCAGAAACCTCAAATTGAATATGACGGCTATACCGGGGTGCAGAGAGCTCAGGATGTTGTAAAAATGGCTAATACCGAGCAATTCACAACTATGGCTTATGAGTCGGGATCTCAGGCCGATGCCCAGTTTATTCTCAATGCCATGCAACGTTATGGACGGAGTAGGATCAATCCTAACGTTCCCGATGTGAATACCGATTGGTATGACGAAATACTAAGGGATGGTTTCATTCAAAGCCACAGTATAGGAATTTCTGGAGGGGGTGATAATGTAACTTACTCGTTGGGAACTAACTATTTTGCCCAGGAGGGAATTCTGGACATGAAGAATGATTATGAGCGATTTAATATTCGTTCTAAAATGGATGTGGATATTACCGACAGGTTCAAGACGAGTGTTAACATGGTCTTTAGTAACGCCACCCAGTTCCAGCCCGATAATGCTGCCTGGTTCAATGCGTATTTTGCAGTGCCTATACTTCCGGTTCTTGATCCTCTTAATACTGCAGCTTCACCGGTGAGGTATTCCAATGCTCAGCTTTTGGGTTACAGGAATACTCAGAACCCGCTTCCTATTATGGATTTTAATGAAGATCGCGTAAAGATCAGGAAGTTGCTAGCTACTATGGATTTTCAGTATGAGATCATTGAAGATAAGCTGGACATAAAAACTACTTACAGTCATAACTTTTCTGCTTTAGAAGAGCGTTATGTGAATATGCCATATTCCCTTGGTAACAACTATGAAGTACAGTCTTCAATTAAGAGGGAAAACAATACTTTCTCCAATCAATACTGGGACAACGTGCTAACTTATAAAGACCAGATTGGAGACCACAGGTTTACTGCCATGGTGGGTACTTCCTTTAGAGATGAAGCTGTAAATGAGCTTGAAGTAACCGGAGAAAGAATCAGGGGTATAGGCCTGGAGTCGAGCTGGTACTTAGATTTTGCCGATCCCGAGTCTTTCAATAATAACGTGAAAGAAATAGGAAAAAGATATTACGGAATGTCCTATTTTGGAAGGGTTTCCTACAGTTTCATGGACAGGTATTTGTTCTACGGAACCTTCCGGGCCGATGGTTCTTCAAAATTTACACTTGATCCATGGGGTTATTTCCCTTCAGTTGGTCTAGGATGGGTACTTTCCGAAGAATCTTTTATGGAAGATGTAGGAGTTGTTGACTTTTTGAAATTCAGGGCTGCCTGGGGTAAACTGGGTAATGATAATGTTGCTGCCAGTGCAGGTTCTAATACTATTGATGTGGTGTCTGTGCCTTTTGGTGATGACCCGCGCACAGGGATAGTTTCTACAAGTGTATTTTCCAATAATACCTGGGAGGTCATAGAAGAACTTAACTTTGGAGTCGATCTTAAGGTTCTGGATAATAGGCTTTCTCTTACGGCAGACTACTACATCAGAGATACAGAGAATGCTATTTTACCTGTATATATTCCTATTGTAGATGCGAGTATTGACAGGAATTCTGGTGTGATTAGAAATCAGGGTCTTGAACTTAGCGCTAACTACTTCGGAAACATAGGAGAAGATTTTGAATTTTCTATAGGTGCAAACTTCACCACACTGAAGAATGAAGCTACCCAAATTGAAGACGATAGAGGGTACATAGATTCCGGCTCGGCAGAATTCCGTCAAAGAACTATTGAAGGTGGTCCTCTTTTTGGGTTCTATGGCTATGAAAGAGTGGGGGTTTATCAAAATCAGGCGCAAATCGATGCAGATCCTATTGCAGTAAGTAATAACCTTGTTCCCGGAGATCTTATATACAGAGATCAAAACAACGACGGCATGATTACCGATGAAGACAGGGTAGTATTAGGATCATTCCTGCCCGATTTCACTTACGGAGGAAATATTGCAATGAACTACAAAGCTTTAGATTTTTCCATGAGCTTTTATGGCCAGGCCGGGAATAAAATCCTTAACAGGAGAAGAGGGGAGATTATTTTCACCAATGATACAAACATGGATGCCGATCTTGCCATCAACAGGTGGCATGGTGAAGGTACAAGTAATATCTACCCTTCCTCTGCCGGAATGCGCAAAGCATGGAACCAGAAATTAAGTGATTTTTGGGTTGAAGACGGAGATTTCTTCAGGATCCAGACCATCCAGTTGGGCTATACTGTAGAGCAGGATAATTTGCCATGGACGCGGGTGTACGTTACTGCTGAAAGACCTTTCTCTTTCTTTGACTACAACGGATTTACTCCCGAAGTGCCCGATGGTGTGGATAGACAAACTTATCCCGTACCATCAATCTACACAGTAGGAATAAATGTTAAATTTTAATTGACAGACGAAATGAAAACCTCAAAAAATATCTTTATACGTCTTTCTGTGCTGGTTTTGGCGCTGGGATTAAGTTCCTGTTCTGATAAACTGGATACCCAGGAAGGCCAGCTTAATACAGGAGACATTGATTATACCGATGCAAGCCAAATGGTAGATCCTTTAATAGGGGCCTATTACGAAATAAGTAGCCTTGGCTGGGAAGAGCCTTTGCTATTGGGAGTGCGTGGTGATGATGTGAATTCCGGTGGGCTTGGAGACCAGCCACTTTACACCGAGACCGACCTTTACAACTACAACAAGGATTTTTGGATGTACAATCAGGTATGGAATTCCCATTACAACGATATCATCAACATGAATACTGCAATCTTGCAGATAGAAACTTTTATGGAATACGCCAATGAAGCAGATTTTGCCCGTGGCGAGCAGTACATTGCTGAAATAAAAGTGATAAGAGCATGGCTTCATTTCAATCTTGCCAGGACCTGGGAAGATGTTTTCATCATTACTTCAAATCAACCTGAAGCCGAATTAGAGCAGGGTGTTTCTACCAAAGAAGAGGTGATGCAGTTTATATCAAATGAAATGGATGAAGTGATACCGCTTCTTCCCGATTCAAGACCAAATCAACGTACAGACCTTCAGGGAGGAGTTACCCGTTACACTGCATACGCGATGAAAGCCCTGGCACAGCAAGAGCTTCAAAATTACCAGGGCGTGGCCGATGCTACAGGTGCTATTATAAATTCAGGTTTGTTCTCTCTTTACCCTAACTTTTACGAGCTGTTTAAAAAGCCGGGAGAATTAAGCAATGAGAGCATATTGGAATTTCAATATTCAGATTATGGATCTGAGTCGGGAGAGGCTTTTTACCATCTCTATGCGCCGTTTGGTCCACAAAACTGGGAACCTGCGAGAAATAACGCCGAGGCAGGATGGGGATTCTATGAGCCCAGCAACAAGTTTATTGCCTTTATGATTGACAGGAATGAAACGGTACGTCTGGAAACAAGCGTGTTATTTACTCCCGAAGGGATTGCAGAACTTCAGGCAGAAGGTTATACCATCCCGTCATTTGTTAGTAATGTGACTCCTTCCGATGATGTGATCAACAACTTCGTAAGAGCAAATTTTTCCAGTGGGAAACATTATTTACCCTCTGTACAACTTACCGATGGGCGTAATGAATACGGTGCCGGTAAAAACTTTATCGTGATAAGATATGCCGAAATCCTGCTCATGTATGCCGAAGCTGTGACAAGAGGTGCCAGTGCTACCGCAATACCGGCAGATGAGGCAGTAAACATTGTAAGAGAGCGTGCAGACATGCCGCCACTTTCAGGGGTTACTACAGAACAGGTTCTAGATGAAAAATTTGCCGAACTCGCCATGGAATGGGGCACCAGGTATTACGATATGATTCGTCTTGACAAATACAATGAACTAAGCTATGATGGCAGAACATTCACTGCCGGCGATGAGTACCTGCCTTACCCACAGGCACAGGTTGATGCCTTACCTTTAGAAGCTACTAACGTAGATACTAATACGGCACTTAATAAAGTATTATCAACTTTAAACAAGTAAAAATGAAAAATTTAAATATCAGAATTTTCGGCTTTCTTGCCTTCTTGTTTATCCTGGCAGGTTGTGAGCGTGAAGGAATTGATCCTATCACAAGGGTAGAGCCCGGGCAGGATGAAGGAGCTCCCCAGGTCAATATAAAATATCCCCAGCAGGGAACGGTTATCAAAGAAGCTTCAGAGCTTTCTAATATTACTATAGATCTTGCTGTCGAAGATGACATCGAGATTCAGGAGATCGTGGTTCTTGTTGATGGGGAAGTGGTAGAAACCTTTACCGAGTTCACCGATTACCGTATAGCGCTTAAAAAGGTAACTTTTGAAGGTCTTTCCATGGGTGAGCATACCGTTACCGTCAGGGCTACAGATATGGAAGGTAAAGAGACTGTGCAAACCACAACTTTCAGCAAAGAACCTCCATATATTGCTATGTATGAGAACGAGATTTTCTACATGGCTTTTGATAAAAGTTTCATGGAGCTTATAGAACTGGAAGACGCAACCCAGGTTGGAAACCCAGGATTTTCAGATGAGGCCAAAGAGGGAACAGGCTCTTACAAGGGTGCTGCAGATTCTTATCTAACTATACCTCTTGCAGAGCTTGAAGATGAATTCACTCTTGCTTTCTGGTACAAGATCGATCCAAGCGCAGATAGAGCCGGAATTCTAACAGCGACCGATGACAGTGATAAAAATCAGGGCTTCAGGTTATTTAGAGAATCTGCTGGCGCCGATGCTCAGGTTATTAAGTTAAATGTAGGTGCCGGTGAGAGTGAGATCTGGAATGACGGTGGTACTATTTCTACAGTAGAACCCGAATGGACGCACATTACTGTTACGGTTTCTCCAACAGGAACAGCAATTTATTTTAATGGCGTTCTGGTAAGAGCAACTACGATTAATAATGTTGCTATAGATTGGACAGGTGTTGAAAATCTTGTGATAGGCTCCGGACTCAACTTCAGTGATTGGGGTCATAATTCAGATCCAAGCCTTATCGATGAGTTAAGGATCTTTGATGCGGCATTAACTGCGGAAGAAGTGAGCTTAATGGTGAACCCTCCTTCCGAAGATATTTCCCTTTACCTGCCTTTCGACGGAAATTATAACGAACAGGTTTCCGGCCGAAGCATTAATGTGGTAGGATCTCCTCAGTTTACACAAGATGCTAAAGAAGGAAGTGAAGCTTTAAAAGGAGCCGATGGAGCTTATTTAACCTTCCCTTCTCAAAACCTGTTAAGCGAAGAATTTAGTGCTACTTTTTGGTATAAAGTTAACCCAAGTCCAGACCGTGCCGGTATTATTTCTATTAGTGCTGTAAATCCTGAAGGGGCCAATAAAAATAACCTCACCAAAGGCTTCCAGTTATTTAGGGAAGCATCTGGCGACAGTCAGCGAATAAAAGCAAGTGTTGGAACCGGAAACGGGAATAGCTGGAATGACGGCGGATTGATAGATCCGGCGGCCGGGGAATGGGTGCATATAGGTTTTGTAATTACCGAAAACAAAAGCAGGATCTACATCAATGGAAACCTGGCAACCGAAGCTCCTGTTACCGGAGGGGTTGACTGGACAGGTGCCGATCTTGTTTCCGTAATGTCTGGTGCTCCGCGTTTTGTGGAATGGAATCACCTTTCCGATCAAAGTGCGATAGACGACTTGCGTTTTTACCGGGTTGCGCTAACAGAAGAGGAAATTGAAGCCGATATGAATAATTGATCATAAGCTCTGACACTCCTCAAAAATGCCATTTTTGAGGAGTGTTTTTCAAAATTTTCACAAACTCCTACTTAATGAAAAGTCTTCTAAAATACTTTTCCCTGCTGAATATTGTCGTGCTTTTCCTTGCATGTTCAGATGATTCGGGACCGGGATATCAGGAACCCTACATTCCTGATCCTGGTAACGGCGAAGAACCGGTGCCACAATTGACCGATGAAGAATTGCTCAACCTGGTGCAGGAACGCACTTTCAATTATTTCTGGGATTTTGCTGAACCCAATAGCGGCATGGCCCGCGAAAGGTCTCAGGATGATGCCTACGGCGGCGATGCCCCGCATATAGTCACAACCGGGGGCACAGGTTTTGGCCTGGCTTCATTTCCCACAGCGGTAGAACGCGGCTGGATAAGTGAAGCTGAAGCTTTGAATAGGCTAGACAGGATCCTGTCCTTTTTGGAAGAAGTCCCTACTTATCATGGAGCATTTTCTCACTGGTATATGGGAAATACTGCTGAAACAAGACCCTTTAGCAACTTAGATAACGGCGGCGATCTTGTAGAAACGGCATTTTTGATTCAGGGCCTGTTGATCAACCGTGAATATTTTGACGATGCCGAAATTGATGAGCGAATCACTACTTTATGGGAGAATGTAGAATGGGATTGGTACACCAACGGGCAGAATGTGCTTTACTGGCACTGGTCGCCTTCTAGTAAATTTGAGATTGGCCTCCCCATTAAAGGCTGGAACGAATCTCTAATTGTTTACGTGCTGGCAGCGTCGTCACCTACGCATCCAATTTCCAAGGACGTTTATACCAACGGCTGGGCTTCAAATGGTGAAATCGTTACCAACAGGAACCATTACGGCATGAACCTGCCGTTGGGACCTTCTTACGGCGGACCGTTATTTTTCAGTCACTATTCCTTTATAGGATTAGACCCTCGTAACCTTGAAGATCAATACGCCAATTACTGGCAGCAAAATACCACTCATACGCTTATCAATTATGAATACGCTGTCCGCAACCCGAAGAACTTTGAAGGTTATGGCGAAAATTCCTGGGGCTTAACGGCTTCCGATAGTCATGAGGGTTATGCAGCGCACAGCCCTACCAACGATTTAGGAGTCATTACGCCAACCGCGGCTTTATCTGCTTTTCCCTATACTCCGGAAAAATCTATGGCAGCCCTGAGGCATTTTTATGAAGATTTGAATGATGAACTCTGGGGGGAATATGGCTTTTATGATGCCTTTTCTGAAGAACACAACTGGTTTTCTAACGGGTACCTGGCCATAGATCAGGGGCCTATAGTAGCCATGATCGAGAATTACCGCACCGGGCTTCCGTGGAGGCTTTTTATGGCGAATGAAGAAATTCAGGCGGGCTTGGATAAACTCGGATTTACCTACTAGATCACATTAAATTACAAAAACAATTAAATGCTGAAACAATATTCTTTACTGGCTATTTTACTACTACTTTTAAGTGTTGGCTGCAAAGAAGGCCAAACAAAGGAGCAGGAGCTTCCAGCTGATAAATCTCAGCAAAAAAGTCTGTCAAAAGAGGCACTTTTGGATACCGTGCAAAAGCAAACCCTTAAATATTTCTGGGATTATGCCGAACCCAACAGCGGCATGGCCCGAGAGCGCTTTCATCCCGATGGCAATTACCCGCGCAATGACTCGCATGTGGTGACTACCGGCGGCTCAGGCTTTGGGCTCATGGCCATAGTGGCAGGAATGGAAAGGAATTTCATACCGCGGGATTCTGCCGTTGCCCGACTGAACAAGATTGCCGATTTTCTTGATAAAACTCCGAGGTTCCATGGCGCATGGCCTCATTGGATCAACGGTGAAACTGGCGACACCCAGGCCTTCGGAAAAAAAGATAATGGCGGAGATATAGTGGAAACTTCCTTTCTCGCACAAGGGTTTATCGTTGTGAGAGAGTATCTCAAGAACGGGACAGAAGCAGAACAGGCGGTCGCCCAAAAGTACGACGCTCTCTGGAAAGGCATTGAATGGAACTGGTACACCAACAATCAGGATGGGATCTTCTGGCACTGGTCTCCTGTGTATGAATGGGAAATGGATTTTATGATAGAAGGTTATAACGAATGTTTGATCACTTATATCATGGCGGCGGCGTCACCAGATCACGCTATAGCGCCTGCAGCTTATCACGAAGGCTGGGCCAGGGGTGGTGACATTGTTACTGATGAAGAAGCTTACGGCCTACCGCTTATTCTGAAGCACAACACTTCAGGAAGTAGAGGCGGACCACTTTTCTGGGCGCATTATTCTTACCTCGGATTAAATCCGAAGGGCTTAAGCGACAGGTACGCCAACTACTGGGATGTAAATGTAAATCATAGCCTCATCAATTATGAATATGCCCTGGATAATCCGAAAGATTTTGAAACATACAGTGAAAATTCCTGGGGCCTTACCGCCAGCTACACGAGAAATGAAGACGACGGTATAGGATATTCTGCACACTCTCCCGATGATGACCGTGGCGTGGTTTCGCCCACTGCGGCTATTAGTTCACTCCCTTACAACCCAGAGAAATCTTTAAATGCCATGAGGTATTTTTATGAAGATCAACATGAGTTGTTGTGGGGGCCGGCAGGCTTTTATGATGCCTACAGCCTTCAAGGAGAAGACTGGGTGGCACCTTATTACCTTGCAATAGACCAGGGGCCGCAGGTGGTCATGATCGAGAATTACCGGTCTGGATTGATTTGGGATCTTTTTATGCAAGCTCCCGAAATACAGGAAGGTTTGAAAAAACTGGATTTTACCATTCAAAAATGACATTTTTAGGATAGGTTTTTTAAGACCTGTCAGTTTTAAATATTACAACTATGAAAAATAACATTTCCCTTAATTTTCTTCTGCTTGCAGGCTTTTTTATACTTATTTCAGCTTCAGGAATGGCCCAGGAGCAGTCAGAGTTTCAGAAAAAGCAATTTATTCAGCAAAACGACACTTTAAACTATCGCATTCTCTTTCCGAAGAATTTTTCCGAAGAAAAAGAGTATCCTGTAGTGCTATTTTTGCACGGCGCGGGTGAAAGGGGAAGCGATAATGAAGCGCAACTCGTGCACGGGAGCGATTTATTCCTGAAAGAGGCAAACAGGGAAGACTTTCCGGCTATCGTTATTTTTCCGCAGGCCCCAAAAGATGATTATTGGGCAAAAGTGGAGGTTGACCGAAATAAAACACCTTTTGAATTTAGCTTTAAGAATGAGGAGGAGCCTACCAAAGCCCTACATTTGGTGATGGCTCTTCTGAATTCTGTTACTTCGGAAGATTATATTGATAAAGACAGGATTTATGTGGGCGGACTTTCAATGGGAGGGATGGGAACCTACGAGATCCTTTCCAGAATGCCTGAAACCTTTGCTGCTGCTTTTGCTATTTGTGGCGGCGCCGATCCTGCCATAGCTAAAAAATACCCTGAAGGTTTTAATATCTGGATCTTTCACGGCGAAGAAGACAACGTAGTTCCTGCCGAATTTTCCAAAACCATGGCTCGCGAGATCAACACTGCCGGCGGTAACGCAAAACTCTCTCTTTATCCACATGATAATCACAACAGCTGGGATTCGGCTTTTTCTGAACCTTACCTGCTGCCGTGGTTATTCTCTCATCAAAAAAATGATTAGATAAATGAAAGGCTTACCCCACATTATCACAGCAGTAGTCGTATTCTTCAGCTTTTTTGCGCGCTCGCAGGAAGTAGTGCCTAAGACCTATATCAATCCGCTGGATATTGATTACTCCTATATGGTTTACAATTCCAGTAAAAATATTTCCTACCGTTCGGGGGCAGATCCTGCGGTGATCGAGTACCGTGGTGAATATTACATGTTTGTCACCCGCTCCTTTGGTTACTGGCATTCAAAAGACCTGGTTAACTGGGAATTCATTAAACCAAAACAGTGGTTTTTTGAAGGCTCCAATGCACCCACCGCTTTCAATTACAAAGATTCGCTGGTGTATTTCGCCGGAGATCCTGCGGGCTACGGAAGTATTCTTTACACTGACGATCCAAAAAGTGGTAACTGGACGCCCACAGCTTCCATTACCAGCAACATCCAGGATTCCGAATTATTTATAGATGATGACGGCAAGGCCTATTTATACTGGGGTTCTTCAAACGTACATCCGCTTAAGGTAAAGATGTTGGATAGAGACGATCGTTTTCTTGAAATCGGTGTTGAAAAAGAATTGATCAACCTGGTGGAAGAAGAGCACGGCTGGGAGCGATTTGGTGAAAATAATTTCCATCCAACTTTAAAAGAAGGCTATATGGAAGGTGCCTCCATGACAAAACACAACGGCAAATATTACCTGCAGTATGCTGCGCCGGGCACCCAATTCAATGTGTATGCCGATGCAGCTTACGTTGGTGAAACCCCACTGGGCCCCTTCAAGTACATGAAGAACAACCCCTACAGTTTTAAGCCCGGTGGGTTCGCCAATGGTGCCGGTCACGGCATTACGGTGAAAGAAACTAATGGGCAGTACTGGCATTTTGCAACTATGGCCCTGGCTTCCAATTCACACTGGGAGCGGCGGCTGGCTATGTTTCCTACCTATTTTGATAAAGAAGGTTTGATGTATACCAACACCAGTTATGGCGATTATCCATTACATGCGCCCAGTCACCCTACCAAAGCAGGGCTGCATACCGGCTGGATGTTGCTGTCTTATAAAGGAAAAGCGACAGTTTCCTCTTCACAAATGCAAATTCGGAAGAGCACCTCTACGGATGGCGATTTTGATATCACAGAAATGCCGCTCGAAAAGAACAGCGACGGAGAGATCATCTCTAAAGTGCTTACAGATGAAAGTCCGAAATCTTTCTGGGTTGCTGAAGCCAATGATGAGGAACAATGGGTGGAGATAGAAATGCTGGCTCCCGGAAATATTTACGCTTTCCAGCTGAATTTTCATGATGAAGAATCGGGCATTTACACCCGCACCGAAGGTTTAAGACATAGGTTTACCCTTGAAGTTTCAGAAAATGGTAAAGACTGGATAACTGTGGTAGACAGGAGTGGCAGCTATGAAGATGCACCTAATGCATACATACCGCTTAATCAACCGGTAAAGGCAAAATACGTGCGCTATAACAACATAGAAGTTCCGGGAAAGAACTTGGCTCTTTCTGAGATCAGGGTATTTGGAAAAGGATTAGGCAAAAAACCTGCGAAAGTAAAAGGTTTCAGTGTAGTGCGCCAGGAAGACCGAAGAGACGCTGCCTTTGAATGGGAGCCGGTGAAAGGAGCCCAGGGTTACAATATCCGCTGGGGAATAGCACCCGATAAATTATACCAGTCGTGGTTGATCTACGGTGAAAACGAACATTTTATGCGGAATCTTGATAAGAATACCACGTATTACTTCAGTATTGAAGCATTTAATGAGAACGGAATTTCAGAAAAAACTGAGATCCGGGAAGTAAAGTAAGAATAGACAATTCAATAAATTTTAAAGAATATAAGAATGAGAAAAATTAATCTTTCAGTCGCATTTTTGTTTTTTATGGGGCTTTCATATCTCCAGGCACAGGAAAGAATTCCGCAAGTGGAGGCGCTCCTTGAGAAAATGACTTTAGAAGAAAAAATAGGACAGCTCAACCTGCTCACTCCCGGTGGTGGAGTAGCTACAGGATCTGTAGTGAGTGAAGATGTTGAAGCCAAGATTAAGGCCGGTCATGTAGGTGGTGTCTTTGGAGTGTCGAGTCCAGAGAGGGTGCGCCAGGCCCAGGAAATTGCGGTTAAAAACTCGCGCCTGGGAATTCCGCTTCTTATCGGATCCGATGTTATTCATGGTTATAAAACAACTTTTCCTACTCCGCTGGGGCTTTCTTCGAGTTGGGATATGAACCTGGTAAAAGAAACAGCTAAAGTGGCTGCAAAAGAAGCTACAGCTGATGGGATCAACTGGAACTTTTCTCCTATGGTAGATATTTCCCGCGATCCAAGATGGGGCCGTGTAGCCGAAGGCGCTGGCGAAGATGCATATTTAGGTTCTCAAATTGCGATAGCGATGGTAGAAGGTTACCAGCAGGATGATCTTGCCGAACCTCAAACCATGATGGCAACGGTCAAGCACCTTGCGCTGTATGGTGCTCCCGAAGGTGGTCGCGATTATAACCGCGTAGACATGAGCCGCACCAAGATGTTCAATGAATACCTGCCGCCTTACAAGGCCGCTGTGGATGCCGGCGTGGGAAGCGTGATGACTTCTTTTAACGATATTGACGGAGTGCCGGCAAGCGGGAACAAATGGTTGCTTACCGACCTGCTTCGCGAAAGATGGGGTTTTGACGGATTTGTAGTTTCAGATTATACTTCTGTAAATGAGATGATCGCCCACGGAATGGGAGACCTTCAGGATGTATCGGCAATGGCTTTAAAAGCAGGTTTGGATATGGACATGGTAGGCGAAGGATTCTTAACCACCCTGAAAAAATCTGTAGATGAAGGAAGGGTTTCCGAAGAAGAGATCACTACTGCCGCCCGCAGGATCCTTGAAGCCAAGCATAAATTAGGTTTACTTGATGATCCTTATAGATATTCAGATGCAAGCAGGCCCGAAAAAGATATCCTGACAGCAGAGAACAGGCAGCTGGCACGTCTTGCAGCAACCCAGTCTTTTGTGCTGCTTAAAGATCATAACAATGTACTGCCGGTGTCAAAAAAGGCAAAAATCGCACTCATTGGTCCGTTGGCTGATGATCAATCGAATATGCTGGGAACCTGGGCGCCTACAGGCGATTTTAAACTTTCAATTCCTGTACTTGAAGGTTTTAAAAATGTAGCACCAAAGGCGAAAATCACTTATGCTAAAGGTGCGAACATCACCAATGATACAGCCTATGCTAAAAAAGTAAATGTATTTGGACCAAAAGTGGAAATTTCTGATCGCTCTCCCGAAAAATTACTTCAGGAGGCGTTGAAAGTAGCCAAAGCAGCCGATGTAATTGTGGCTGTGGTAGGAGAAGCCAGTGAAATGAGTGGGGAAGCGGCCAGCCGTACCAACATTCAGATTCCGGAGAGCCAAAAAAGGCTTATTAGAGAACTTGTTGCCACCGGGAAACCTGTAGCCCTTGTGCTCATGAGCGGTCGCCCTCTTGATATTTCCGAAGAAATGGAGATGCCCCTAAGCATCCTGCAGGT
Organism: Salinimicrobium sp. WS361; assembly: GCF_050750585.1. Lineage (NCBI taxonomy): Bacteria > Pseudomonadati > Bacteroidota > Flavobacteriia > Flavobacteriales > Flavobacteriaceae > Salinimicrobium > Salinimicrobium sp. WS361. The sequence continues at coordinate 154,482 of NZ_JBOJLM010000007.1, read as the reverse complement.
TTGGCACCCAGGTGTGGAAGCCGGAAATGCCATTGCCGATGTTGTTTTTGGAGATGAAAACCCTTCAGGAAAACTGACTATGAGCTGGCCGAGAAACGTAGGGCAAATCCCGGTGTATTACGGGGAAAGAATAACCGGAAGACCCGCTGCTACCGAAGAATTTCAGAAGTTTAAATCGAATTACCTCGATGTGGTCAATTCCCCGCTGTTGCCGTTTGGACATGGTTTAAGCTATACCAATTTCCAGTATTCTGAAATAAAAGCTAACAGCGAAACCCTACGTCCAGACGGGAGCATAATTATTAGCACCACGGTTACCAATACCGGGAAGAAGGCTGGTAAAGAAGTTGTGCAGCTCTATATTCACGATAAGGTGAGAAGCCTTACCCCTCCAAAAAAACAACTTATAGGTTTTGAGAAAATTGACCTTAAACCTGGAGAATCAAAAACCGTTGAGTTTCCTGTTACTGTAGAAGACCTTAAGTTTTATAACGGGTCTTTGGAATATGTATATGAGCCGGGAGAATTTGAATTCTTTGTGGGTGGCACATCAGACTGTGAGATGCAGGGGAGTTTTACGCTGGTTGAATAAAGACCGGGGTGACACAATACCTGGAAAAGGACTGTGCTAAACTGATGTAAAGCAGGATCTATAAAAGCCGGAGTACAGGTATGAAGAATTTTTGATCACGACCTCCTGTAACATCGGGAACAAAAAGAAGGAAAAGGAAGAGGAGCCAAAAAGGCCAAATATTGTGTCCATTATGACCGATGACCATACGGCACAGGCTATTAGTGCCTATGGTCATCCTTTTGAGCCAGTTGGCGCCCACGCCGTTACGCCGAATTAAGGCTTTGCACCTGCCGCTGGGCATTTGCCGTGCCCAAAAATGTGAAAAAGCAAAATAGACAGGTAAAGATTTTCATTTTAGGGCTTTTTAAATGTTAGCGCCCGACTTCTATTTGTAGCTGTTCGTTGTTGAGAAACACCCGCTGAAAGAAATCAAAAACGTTGCTAAGCTCGTTAAAAGGCACACCCGAATGTTCATGTTTACCGCCTTCAAAGCTGTACAACAGGTAGGAGGTGTCAAGCTCTTTCAGTTTTTGAACGATGGTTTTAGAGCCGTCCAGCATCAGGTAACCAGGCGCACCTGGTTCGCAGAGATGATGCGGGGCGGTGGCGTAGGGCACGAGGTTGTCTTCAGTTCCGTGGAAAAATACTCCCGGGACGGCATTTTTGGAGGTAAGGTAGCGGGCATCAACAACGGCGCCGGCCAGGGAGAAAACTCCGTCAATATCTATATCCTGATATTTATTTAGTTCGCTGAACATGAGCTGGGGATTGTAAACAGCATTTAACACAGCTTCGGCGCCAGCACTGCTACCGCCCACAATGATCTGTTCAGGGTTGATGCGGTACTGCTCCTTGTTATGAAGCATGAACTGCACGGCATCCATAAAATCTTCAGCGGCCTTTTGAAAGGTTTCTATTTTTCCGGAAGCTTCATAATCGCAGCCAAAGGATTTTCCTTTTCGGGTGAGTCTGTAGGAAATCTGGACCGCCACATAACCTTTTCGTGCCGCAGCCTGTGCAAACTTCACCAAATCTTCATGATTTCGGCTGCCACCAGAGAATCCCCCGCCATGCATAAACACGATCAAAGGCCTTGAACGGGCGGTGTCATTTTTTGGGGTATAAATATCCAGTTTTAAAGCTTCACCATCTTTTGTGGCGTAAGTTTCGGTAATGGCGGGTTCAACTTCAAAAAGATCTTCTGAATAACGTTCCTGTGCGGGGCAGAGGCAGTAAAAAAAGAGGAAGGAAAGGCTTAAAAAGTAGCGCATGGTGTAGGGGTGTTAAGGCCCCTAAGATAAGTTTTTCCCCAGTTTTTAAAATCCGATTCCCCCTAAATCCCGGCTGGATTTCCCCTTTTTTGGGTGTTATAAATGATATGATAGAATGTTATTCTAAAAAAAAATCCACACCCTCAGGCAACCTTTTGTAACTTTCTCTCGTCTATGTTAATAGAAGGCCTTTTGAAAAGCTAAGCAGGTGAAAGTAATTCAACTCTTTAAGAACGATTCTCTTTTGATAAAACGTGCAGCTGCGGGCAACCGGCAGGCGCAACGAAAGATCTATGAGAAACATTCGGGGAAGATGCTAAGCATTTGCAGGCAATACGTCAAAGATATGCACCATGCCGAGGAGGTGATGCTCAACGGATTTTTCAAGGTGTTTAACCACCTGAAAGATTTTAGGGATGAAGGCAGCTTTGAAGGCTGGATGCGGCAAATCATGGTACGGGAATCCATCTCTTTTCTTCGTACCGATAAACGCAGCATGTTTGCTGAAGATGAGGTGCCCGAAAATGCCGATTTTTCGTACTCCTTTACTTCGGAATTCAATGCAGCGCACATCCAGGAGGTGATTGATAGTTTGCCTGAAGGTTATAAAATGGTGTTTTTGATGTATGCCGTTGAAGGTTATAAACATCAGGAAATAGCAAAAATGTTGAACATTTCTGAAGGCACTTCAAAATCACAGCTTTTTAAAGCGCGAAAAATGTTGCAGGAAAAACTGGAACACGAAAACAAGACAGCATATGGAACCGGAAAAGTTTGAAAATAAGATAAAAAAGGTTCTTAGGGAACGGGAGATTCAGCCATCGGCCGCCGGCTGGGAAAAGCTGGAGCAGCGCCTGGAGCAAGGAAGGAAAAAACCGACTTACCTGCTGTGGATAACCGCAGTTGCAGCCGTTGCAGCTTTGTTTTTTGTACTGGGCACTTTCTTTGATTCGCCTTTTACTTCGGAAGAGCCGCAGGTAGTTGAGGAAAATCCTGCACCGCCTGTACTGCAGGAAAAGACCTCAGAACCCGAAGTGATTCATATAGCTGCTTCTGAAGAAAACGAAAAAGTAGAAGAGGAAGAAAAGCCTTCCGCAGAAAGACCTGTCAAAAATGCCATTTTTGAGGCCCCTGTAGCCAGGGTTTCTGAAGCTGAAAACTTAGTAGCTTCCGGGAGTTTTTCCGAAGCAACCGAAGAAAAAAAGCCGCTAAAAGAAATCCAGTCTGCCGAAGTTTATGGTGAAATTGCCGTAAATGAAAACCGTGCTGCAGTGAGTGATAATGAAGTAGAAGCCCTGTTATTGCTTGCAACGGCCGAATTAAAATCTGACACCACCTTTACCGTAAATTCTAAAGATTTGCTTTACCAGGTAGAATACGAGCTGGAGCAGTCTTTTCGGCAAAAGGTCTTTGAGATGGTGAAAGAAGGCATTTCACGAGCTAAAACGGCAGTGGCCAATCGCGATTTTTAATCTCAAATAATTCATCAATCAATCATTAATGGGCTTTTAAAAAGCCTATAAAAACCAGAACCATGAAAAAAAATATCTTTTTAATGTTCCTCATCTTTTGTTCGGTAGTTGTGAATCCTGCTGTTGCGCAGGAAAAAACAAATCCTGAAAAGATCGAACAACTGGAAAAGCAAAAGGAGCAGATCATCAATGAAGAGAAAGAAGCTCTTAAAAAAGAAGTCGAAGCTATTAACCGTCGCGCCGAAGCAAGGGAGATTGACTGGGAAGAAGCTGAAAAACTTAAAAGTGAGGCTGCCCGCAAACACGCAATGAACATACAGAACCGGGTGGCTATTATTGATAACCAAATTGCGCTGCTCACAAGAGAAGAGACAACCGATGAGTGGACATGGGAAGATGCAGATGATGAAGAAGATGCGCATGATGACAACTGGTTTGACAAGAGCCGGTACAGCCGCACCTCTACCCACCTCATTATGGCGGTTGGGTTTAATAATGCTTTGAGCGATGGGCAGTCGGTCAATGATTCAGATTTTGAAGTAGGAGGTAGCCGTTTCTTTGAAATTGGGATGGCATGGAGAACGAGGGTGTTCGAAAAATCGAATTTTATGAGGCTCAGGTACGGATTTTCATTTCAGTTTAACGGCTTGAAACCTACAGATAATCGATATTTTGTTGAAGACGAGGGTGAGACTAGGCTTGAAGAATTTCCGCTTGAGTTAGACAAATCGAAGTTTAGGATGGATAACCTTGTTTTTCCGGTACACTTTGAATTTGGTCCGTCGAAGAAGGTGGAGTCTTCAAGAAGTGTTTGGTTCTCTACCCGAAATCAATTCAAAATCGGACTTGGTGGGTATGCCGGAATAAACCTGGGAGAACGCCAAAAACTGAAGTATGAAGAAGATGGAGAGAAGGTAAAGGAGAAGCTTAAAGGAGATTACAACACGAATGATTTTATCTACGGACTCAGTGGTTACATGGGCTTTGGGGGAACAGCACTGTATGTAAAATACGATCTCAACCCAATATTTAAAGACCAGGCTACAGATCTACATAATGTTTCTGTGGGACTTAGATTTGATGTGAATTAAGAAGTTTAATTTCATTACAAATAAAAGGACTGCTGTAAATATCACATCCATGCCTGGGATAAAAAAGAACCTGTTTTTTTATTATCTTTAAAACAAAGAACAATATCACGATAAATGGATACTCTAATAATTAATACAAAGAAATCTGAAAATGCCGAGTTGATTCTTGAATTGGTAAAAAGATTGGGAGAAGAAGGAAAGATTCTTTCTAAGGAAGAGCAGGAAGATTTTCTATTAGGGCAAATCATGAATGCTGAAATCACCGGCAGAGATGTGAGTAAGACTTCGATATTGAAGAAGCTCAGGTAATAATGGAGCTAGAGTTTGACCGCAGTTTTGAAAAGGCACTTGAAAAAATTAGGGACAAGAAGCTTTTTGAAACTATTGAATTCTTAATTCAGCAATTTGAAGAAGCAACGGCTTTGAAGGACCTTAAAAATATCAGGAAAATTGTCGGCTATTCTAATTATTACAGAGTTAAAATTGGGGATTATAGGATGGGAATACAATTTCTTAAACCAAACACTATACGTTTTGTAACTGTGCTGCACCGTAAGGATATCTATAAAAAATTCCCATAATGAATCGCCACAAAAAAAACGTCATAACTGAAGACAAAATTTCTGCAATAGAACAATATAAGAAAGGGGTGTTCTTCACTAATGAAGAAGTGGATCGCGAAACTTAAGAATGGCTAAAGGAGTAGCTTAGTTCACTCGTGCCAGAAGAAATTTTTAATACGCCCATCCTCACAATCTGGTACAGTCTGCAAAATCCTTTTAAATTGAAGGTGTAAGTATTATTAGAAGAGAATTTACTGTAAAGCTCACAAGAGAACCAGGCAAACATTTTCAATAGCCAAATAACTTTCTGGTTTTTATATATACCTTACATTTGCCAAAATTTCCGCAGTAAAATTTGATCTCAAAAAACACCATAGATAAAGTTTTTGAAGCTTCCCGAGTAGAGGAGGTGCTAGGTGATTTTGTGACACTTAAGAAATCGGGTAGTAACTATAAGGGATTGAGCCCTTTTAGTGAGGAACGCACCCCCAGTTTTATGGTTTCCCCGGTTAAGCAGATATGGAAAGATTTCTCCAGTGGCAAAGGAGGCAATGTCGTGGCTTTCCTGATGGAACATGAACATTTTACTTATCCTGAAGCCATAAAGTATCTCGCCAGGAAGTATAATATTGAGGTGGAGGAGACTGAGCAGAGCCAGGAACAAAAGGAGCAGGCCGATGAACGGGAAAGCATGTACCTGGTATCTGAATTTGCTGCAAAGTATTTTCAGAATAACTTGCTTAAAACCGAACTCGGCAAGGCAATTGGCCTAAGCTACTTCAGGGAACGCGGTTTCACCGATGAAACCATTGCAAAATTTGGATTGGGTTTCTGTCTTGATGACTGGAACGCTTTTACCAATGAAGCCCTTGGCAAAGGTTACAAGCTGGAATACCTGGAGAAAACCGGGCTCACTATAGTTAAAGAAGATAAGCAATTCGACAGATTTAAAGGTCGGGTGATGTTTCCAATACAGTCAATGTCGGGCAGGGTGCTGGGCTTTGGAGGGAGGATTCTTACAAATGATAAGAAAGCTGCGAAATATCTCAATAGTCCCGAGAGTGAGATCTACCATAAAAGCAAGGTGCTTTACGGGATTTACCACGCTAAACAATCGATTGCAAAAGAGGATAATTGCTATTTGGTTGAAGGGTATACAGATGTGATACAGTTTAATCAGGCGGGTATTGAGAACGTGGTTTCCTCTTCGGGAACGGCTTTGACGCCAGAGCAGATTAGGCTTATTAACAGGCTCACCAAGAATATCACCGTACTTTTTGACAGCGATGCTGCGGGGCAGCGTGCTTCCATTCGGGGGATAGATCTTATTCTGGAGCAGGGCATGAACGTGAAGGTGTGTGCTTTTCCGGAAGGGGAAGACCCCGATAGTTTTGCAAAGAAGAATTCCGAAGAAGATACAAGGTTGTACCTGGAGCAAAATTCCAAGGATTTCATCAATTATAAGGCTTCCCTGTTAATGGAGGAGGCGAAGAATGACCCGGTAAAGAAAGCCTCGCTTATACGGGATATGGTGAGCAGTATCTCAAAGATCCCCGATAATATTCAGCAGGAAGTTTATGTGCAGGAGACTTCGCGCATCATGGATATTTCTGAAGATGTTTTGTTTACCACTTTAGCTCAACTGGCCGGAAAACCAGCTGCTAAAACAGCTCCAAAAAAGACAAAGCAGTTTGAAGTGGTGAGGGATGAACCGGGGCCACAGGTGAAAGTAGATGAGCTGTATGTGCTGGAGCGAACCATTATTAGTCTTTTGCTGCATTACGGCATGATGGAAGAAGATTTTGAAGACCTGGTGGTGAAGGTAGATGACAAGGGCGAAATCTCACTGGAGCCCGAAATGATGACGGCAAAGGTTTATGAAAAGATCTTCCTTGATCTACAGGAAGATGAGGTGGCTTTTGCCAACGAACATTTCCAGAAGATCTATCAACTGGTGATCAAGAAATACAACGAGGAGCAGGAATTCTCTATAGATACTTTTATAAATGAACTCACTCCCGAAAATGCTTCGGAAGTTACCAGTATTTTAATGGATGAAGAGCAGTATGTGCTTCACGACTGGGAAAGGATGGAGATTTTTGTGAAGGGTAAAAAAGCGGAAATTGGTCGTCTTGTGAATGAAACTATTCTTGCTTTAAGGAGATTTTTGGTCAACAAGAAGATAAACGAACTTAACAGAACAATAAAAGAAGTTCCTCCCGAAGAGTCTACGGGTGTCTTACAGGATATCATGGATTATATCACCCTCAAAAAGGTACTTTCGGGCAAGTTAAACCGGGTTATGTAGGTCTTATCTGCAACAGGCGCGCCTGGTTAATAAGATCTGCCAGGTTATCTACCCTTAATTTTTTGAGCAGCCTGGTCTTATAGGTGCTCACCGTTTTTTCATTAATATCCAGGGCTTCGGCTATATCTTTATTTCTTTTTCCGGTAGAAAGCAGGTTGAGTACTTCGATCTCACGGGTTGAGAGTTTTTTATAGCGGGAAACAATGTTGTTGGAGCGGGTGGTGCCGGAGTTGATCTTTTCACTAATCTCCTTGTTGAGGTAAATACCTCCACGTGCCACCTGGTGCACTGCTTCACTAAGCACATCTGTAGATGCCGTTTTTGAGAGGTAAGCAGAGGCACCTGCCTTGATGGAGTTCAAAGCATACATTTCTTCGGGATGGCAGCTAAGGATAAGGATCTTGGTCCCCGGGTTTTCAGATTTTATTGTCCGCAGAGCGGTAATTCCGTTAATCTCGGGCAGGTCAATTTCCAGGATAAGCACATCGGGAGTTTTGCTTTTTAAGGCCTTAAAAAGATCCCTACCATTGGTAACTTTTCCCACTACTTCATATACACCTTCCTTCTCTAGCAGAGAAGATATCCCCATTCGTGTTATGGGATGGTGGTCTGCAATTAGAATTTTAATCATTGTTCGAATTTTAGCACAAGAAATTCCATGGGCTATCCCATCGCAATCTGCTGATTATTAGTTTTAATCGTAAAGTCAGGGGGAGAATGAAATTTACTGCCTTATTTACTCGAAAAATAATTTTTTCGATAAACTGCAATTATTTCAGGTCAAGAGGGATAGTGCATACCGGGATTGGTTCCATTTTGTGTTTATTGGCACTATGCCTGGACTTATAGATGCGAAAAACTTCCTGCTGGCGTCCCTTGAAATCGGCTTCAGTCTTACCTTTTTCAGCTTCTTTCATGGCCCATTCGAGTTCGTCGTAGCTGGCACCTATCTGGTCTTCATCGCTTCTGCTGTCTCCAAAAAGTCCGTCGGTGGGTGCCGCGATCACGATGCTGTCTATAACATCCAGTTCTCTGGCAATTTCGTAGACTTCGCTTTTCATAAGATCGGCAATGGGAGATAGATCTACACCGCCGTCACCGTATTTGGTAAAGAATCCCACGCCAAAATCTTCAACCTTATTGCCCGTTCCTGCTACCAGGTAGTTGTGCAATCCTGCGAAATAATAAAGGGTGGTCATGCGTAGTCTTGCCCGCACGTTGGCCATAGCAAGATGTAACTTGGGGCCTTCTTCTGCCTGGGGTACAGATTGTGAAAATACATCAAAGGTTTGGGTAAGGTCAACCTGTACATCGGTTACATTGGCGAATTGCTTTTTCAAATTGGCAATATGTTCCTGGGCTCTGGTCACCTGGTCTTGCGACTGGTGAATAGGAAGCTCTACGCACAGGGTTCTCAATCCCGTTTTCGCGCAAAGTGCAGAAACCACTGCCGAATCTACACCACCACTTATACCAACAACAAAACCGTTCATCTTTGCCTGGGAAGCATATTCTTTTAACCAGTTTACAATGTGGTCAATTACCTGTTTAGTTTTCATAATTGTTGGTCAGTTTCTTTTGGAGATATATCTTTGTTAACAAATATAGTTCTTCAGTTAATCATCTGGAAATAGCTTGCGTTAAACCATTCTTAATTTGCCTATGTTCAAAAAAATCCTTTTTTACTGCCTGTTTGCCAGCCTTTTATCTTGCGCCGAAGACGACAGTAAGGAGAAAGAGATCGCGGCTATTCCTATTGATCTTGAGCTGAAAAGATTTGATCAGCGCTTTGCAAATGCAACGGCTGATAGTCTCCCGGCACTCAAAAAGGAGTTTTCATTTCTTTTTCCGCGCCAGTATCCCGACATTCTTTGGGTGCAAAAAATGGAAGACACCATACAACTGGAGCTCAATGAAGCCGTGGCTACACAATTCCCCGATCTCAGGGAGACAGAAGATGAACTGGAGGAGCTTTTTCAGCATATAAAGTATTATTTCCCACAGCGCAAAATTCCGAAGGTAATTACCCTCACTTCTGATGTTGACTATCGCAACCAGGTGGTGTGGGCAGATTCCCTGCTGCTGGTAGCGCTTGATACTTACCTGGGGATGGATCACCCGCTGTACACAGGGGTGCAGGATTACATAAAAAAGGAGATGCAGAAAGATCAAATTGCTGTTGATGCGGCCGGGGCTTTTGCTCAAACCGTAGTGCCGGGGCCGTCTTCACGCAGTTTTCTTGCGCACATGGTTTACTACGGAAAAATGCTCTACCTGAAAGATATTTTACTGCCGTTTAAAACCGATGCTGAAAAAATGACGTACCTGCCCGAAGAATTTTCATGGGCCGAAGCGAATGAAGACCAGATATGGAGGTATTTTGTAGAGCGGGAATTGCTGTATTCGTCAGATTCCGATTTGCAGACCCGATTCTTATACCCTGCACCTTTCTCTAAGTTCTTCCTGGAGCTCGATGCTGAGGCACCGCCCAGACTAGGACAATTTCTAGGCTGGCAAATTGTGCAACAATTCATGGAAAAAAATGACGTTTCTGTTAAGGAGATGATAGAAACAGATGCCGAAACAATATTCAAAAAATCAAAATACAAACCCCGAAAGTAATGGCTATAGCAAAAAAATCAAACATCAATATTAAAGTATCCCTAGACGAAAACCGCGTACCCGAAGAACTCCACTGGAGTGCCGAAGACGGGGGAGTGGAAAACAAAGAGGCCAAGGCTATGCTGCTTTCTATGTGGGATGCCGAACAAAAGGAGACTCTAAAAATCGACTTGTGGACCAAAGATATGCCGCTTGACGATATGAAGATGTTCTTTCACCAAACCATGGTCACTATGAGCGACACCTTCTACAGGGCTACACAAGATGAAAAGATGCGCGATACCATGAAGGATTTCTGTGATTTCTTCGCTGAAAAAATGGAGATTAAGAAGTAGTTTTTAGTGGTCAGTGCTCAGTATTCAGTGATCAGTGCTTCAGAGCAGTAGGCAGTTGTATGCAGAATTTTTTGGAAAGAGATTATTCGTGAATTCTTGGCAGAAAAGTTATCCTTCAAAAAGGGCATTTTCAGAAAACATGATTAACAGGTTTGGGTGAGGTATCCGAGTAAGCAGGTTCTTCAGAAGAGATCATTCGTGAATTCGTGGCAAAAAAGTCACCCTTCAGAAATGACATTTTCAGAACCTTTTTCGGGGAGAATGGACAAATAAGTTTGGTTGAGCATTTCAGAAGGCACAAGGATTAGAAAAGAAATTATCTGTGTATCTGTGACTGAAATTCTTTCCAAAAGTGACACTTTCAGAACCTTTTTCAAAAAAAACACTAAGACGTTTGGGTGAGATCAGAGTAAGCAGGTTTTTAGAAGAAATTATTCGTGCATTCGTGGCCGAAAAATCATCCTTCAAAAATGATATTTTCAGACCCTTTTCAGAATACCTGATTAACAGGTTTCGTCGGGTAGTACATTATTCGGAAAATGGTTCTTACAGTTTTGTCTTAGCATTTCAGAAGGAATGAGTTTTTAGAAAAGAAATTATCTGTGCATCTGTGGCTGAAATTCTTTCCAAAGTGACACTTTCAGAACCTTTTTCAGAAAAACCACTAAGACGTTTGGTTGAGATCAGAGTAAACAGGTTGTTCAGAAGAAATTATTCGTAGCAGAAAAATCACCCTCCAATAATGACATTTTCAGAACATTATTCAGAAAATGGTTTTTACAGTTTGGTCTTAACATTTCAGAAGGAGCGAGAATTAGAAAAGAAATTATCTGTGCATCTGTGGCTGAGATTCTTCTAAAAAATGACATTTTAAAAATGACATTTTTTAGAAACTGTTTTTAATGACATTTTCCGAACCTTCTTCAGGAAAAACAAGACTAATACTCTTGGTCGAGTATATAGAGTGAACAGCTTCTTCAGAAGAGATCATTCGTGAATTCGTGGCAGAAAATTTATCCTTCAAAAAAGACGTTTTTAGACCTTTTTCAGAAAAAAATGGTCTAACAACTTAGTTGAACATTTCAGTAGGAACGAATATTAGAAAAGAAATCATCTGTGCATCTGTGGCAAAAAAGTCACCTTTTTAAAAAGGCATTTTGAGTACTTATTTCTGAAGATTGTCGTTGATGTTCTGGATGTATCCCAAAACTTCTTCACTTCCCAGGCCATTTGCCGAAGAGGTCACGAAGTACTGCGGCATTTCTTCCCACACCTGCAGCATTTCTTCCTGGTAATTTTGAATGTTGCGCTTCAGGGCATTGGGTTTTAATTTATCGGCTTTGGTAAAGATGATGCAAAAGGGAATTTGGTGCTCGCCCAGCCAGGTCATAAATTCCATGTCTATAGCCTGTGGTTTATGGCGACTGTCTATGAGCACAAAAGCGCAAAGCATTTGTTCGCGTTTCTCAAAGTACTGGGTGATAAACTTTTGAAAGGTCTTTTTAGCCGATTTTGATACGCGGGCATATCCATAACCGGGTAAATCTACCAGAAACCAGCTCTGGTTGATCAGGAAATGGTTGATAAGCTGCGTTTTTCCAGGTCTGCCTGAAGTCTTTGCGAGATCTTTTCTATTGGTTAAAGCATTGATGAGGGAAGATTTCCCAACATTACTGCGGCCAATAAAAGCATATTCGGGCAGCTTACTTTCCGGACATTTGGAAACATCGGAATTGCTGATCACAAATTCGGCCGATTTGATCTTCATAAGGTAGTTTTAGTATTTTCGGGTAGTGAACCACCTAAAGAGGATCTCGTTGAAAGCATCGGGATGTTCCATCATGGCTGCATGGCCACATTTTTCTATCCAGTAAAGGTCTGAATCGGGTAGCAGGCGATGAAAATCTTCGGCGACTTCGGGAGGAGTAACATTGTCATTGCGGCCCCAAATAATGCAGGTGGGAGTTTGCATTTTTGGAAGGTCTTTAGACATATTATGGCGAATGGCACTCTTGGCAATAGCCAAAGTTTTGATCAATTTATTACGGTCGTTTACCGTTTCAAAAACGTCATCAACAATTTCTTTTGTTGCTACTTTTGGATCGTAAAAAACATTTTCGGCTTTTTTCCTGATGTACTCGTAATCTCCCCTTTTTGGGTAGCTTTCGCCCATTGCGCTCTCGTAGAGGCCAGAACTTCCGGTAATTACCAGTGCTTTTATAGATTCAGGATAAAGTTTGGTACAAAGTAATGCGATATGCCCGCCAAGGGAATTTCCTAAAAGAACGACTTTCGAATAATTCTTGTGATCGATAAATTCCTTCAGGTACTTGGCAAAGGTTGCAACACTCGTCTTTAAGAGGGATAATTCGTACAGGGGTAACTTCAGTAGAATAACTTTATATCCCTGTTTCGGGAAAAAATCAAGGACACCTTCAAAGTTGCTCAATCCTCCCATTAAACCGTGGAGAATTATTATTGGTGTTCCTTCACCTTCCTCCACATAACTAAATTTTCCTTCTTCCCTTAGATTATTTTCCATTGATGCCTTTGCTGTTAGCTTCGCAAATATAATGATTTCCCTACAAGTATATCGATTTTGCAGAAGCTGCCATAATTTTCAATGGTTCAATTTTCACATTTTTCCCGGTTAACCCCTAAAAAAAATCAAAAATTTTTTAACAAATTCTTCTTACAACTAAAACTGCTTCAAGTAGTTGGTTTAACAGGTGCTTAAGTGGGCAGAAGGGGAAAATTTATCAACAATGTGGTAAAATGTGGTAAAATGTGGTTTAAATTTCAATATATTTGAATCATAAACTGGAGGAGTGGTAAATCTCATTGGTACATACGAATGCAAAGTAGATGCGAAGGGCCGTTTGATGGTCCCGGCGCCTATGAAAAAGCAGCTTGTACCCATCATTCAGGACGGTTTTGTGCTTAAACGTTCCCTCTTTGGAAACTGTTTGGAGCTCTATCCCATGCAACGCTGGACCGAGGTAATGCAGGAGGTAGGGAAGCTTAACAGGTTCGTCAAAGAGAATATGGATTTTATAAGAAAATTTACGGCAGGTGTTAAAATTGTAGAAGTGGATACCAACGGGCGGCTTCTCATTCCAAAAGACCTTATTCGCATTGCGGGGATCAATAAAGAAGTGGTGATCACTTCTCCAATTGATACCATAGAAATTTGGGATAAGGAAGAGTATGAGAAAGCTATAGATACGCCGCCTGAAGAATTTGCGGAACTCGCCGAACGTGTAATGGGTAATAAAAGTGTAGAAGGAAATGGCTTATCATAATCCTGTATTGCTTAAGGAGAGTGTAGATGGTTTGAATATTCAGCCTTCGGGAATTTATGTGGACGTGACTTTTGGTGGTGGCGGGCATTCCCGCGAGATCCTTAAAAGATTGGGTCCGCAGGGAAAGCTTTTTGCTTTTGATCAGGATCAGGATGCTTTGGCGAATAAAATTGAAGACGAAAGATTTGCGCTTATCAACGAAAACTTCAGGTTTATAAAGCGGTTTCTGCGATTCTATAATGTGAAGAAAGTAGATGGTATTCTGGGGGATTTTGGCGTTTCCTCTCATCAGTTTGACGTAGCCGAACGCGGATTTTCTACGCGATTTGAGTCAAATCTCGATATGAGAATGAACCAGAACAGTACGCTTAGTGCTTTTGATGTGGTTAATAACTATGAAGAAAAGGAGCTGCAGGCAGTGCTCTTTAATTATGGAGAATTAAGAAGTGCGCCAAAAATAGCCCGCACAATAATCTCTGCCCGTAAGGAGGGAGAGATCGTAACCAGTGAAAGATTGAAAGAGATATTGCATCCTTTTTTGCCTGTGGGGCGTGAGCATAAAGTGCTGGCCCAGGTGTACCAGGCTATAAGAATAGAGGTGAACCAGGAGATAGAGGTGCTTAAAGAATTTTTACTTCAAACCGAGACCTTATTGAATCCCGGGGGCAGGATAAGCCTTATCAGCTATCATTCTTTAGAAGACAGGCTGGTAAAAAGATACATAAGAAGCGGCATGTTTGAAGGGGAGCCGGAAAAAGATTTCTACGGAAATATTTCAGTTCCGTTTCAAAAAGTGGGAAAAATGATAGTGCCTTCTTCCGAAGAAATTAAGGAGAATAACAGGGCGCGAAGTGCAAGATTGAGAATAGCTGAAAGAATAGCGGAATGAAAGAGAGCTTATATAACATCCTGAAAGGGAAATTCCTTATTAGTAACGACGCCTTTAATAATTGGCGTTTTATACTTTTTTGTACCGTGCTGGCCATTTTTATGATTGGCAGCTCTCACAGTGCAGAGCAAAAAGTACATGAGATCGCAAGGCTTAATGATGAGGTGCTGGAGTTGAGAACAGCTTTTCTTGACGGCAGGTCTAACCTCATGAAGCTTAAAATGGAATCAACAATTACAGGAAGAATGGTGCAAAAGGGAATTAAACCTTCTGATGTGCCACCTACCAAGATTATAGTTAAAGAAAAAGAGTAATGGCGACTACCGAGAAGCACATACTTTACCGCATCTATGTTGTGGCAGGTTTTATGTTCCTGCTCGCTGTTGCTGTGGGCTTTAAGCTTCTCAATATACAGATCGTTGAGGGGGATAATTACCGGAAGATGGCCGAACAGCGCACTTACCGGAATTTTGTTATTCCTGCAAACCGCGGTAATCTCTATGATGTAAACGGCAATTTGCTGGCTACATCCATTCCCAAGTACGATATTAGGTTTGATGCGGTTACTGTTTCAGATAAGAACTTTCAGGAGAATGTTGGTCCTCTGGCCGAAGAATTAGCCAAAATGTTTGGAGAATCTTCTTCGCGCTGGGCGAGAAAACTGCGTTCGGCACGGGCTAATAAGCACAGGTATCTGCTCATTGCACGCAACCTGGGTTATTCAGAATATATTAAGGTAAAGAATTTCCCCATGTTTAAACTGGGTTCAAACCGGGGCGGAATTATTGTGGAACAGAGAACAGTGCGGGAGCATCCTTTAGGGAAAATGGCCGAACGTACTGTGGGCTATGAGCGGCAGGACGACAGCGGGTACTATACTCGTGTGGGTCTTGAAGGCGCTTTTGGGCCATACCTTAGAGGTAAGGAAGGTAGGCGCCTTAAGCAGCGAATCGCAAAAGGCCAATGGAAGCCTATTAGCGACAATAATGAAGTGGAGCCAAAAGATGGATATGATCTTATTTCTACCATAGATGTCAAAATTCAGGACATCGCCCATCACGCTTTACTGAAGCAGCTCGAAAAATATGAAGCCGACCACGGTTCTGTAGTGGTAATGGAAACCGAAACCGGCGAGATCAAAGCTATTTCAAACCTGGGGCGTACTTCTAAAGGTAGTTATTTTGAGAAGCTGAACTACGCAGTAGGGGAAGCTCATGAACCGGGCTCTACCTTTAAGCTGATGTCTATGATCGTGGCTTTGGAAGATAAGGTGATTGATACCAGCACGGTGGTAGATACAGAGAAGGGGCAGATGATCATTTACCGAAGAAGAGTACGCGATTCCAAACACGGGGGTTACGGGAAAATCTCGGCAGGGAAGGCCTTCGAGGTTTCTTCGAATGTGGGGATCGTGAAACTTATTTATGAAAATTATAAAGATCAGCCCGGGAAGTTTGTAGACAAACTAAAAGCCATGCACCTTGATGAAGGTCTTGGCCTTGCAATTAAAGGAGAAGGTACACCTTATATCCCTACACCCGGAGACAAGACCTGGAGTGGTTTATCCCTGCCATGGATGGCTTATGGATATGGGAGTATTCAAATCACCCCGCTGCAAACCCTCACTTTTTACAATGCCATAGCTAACGGTGGTGAAATGGTGAAGCCACGCTTTATTAAAGAAGTAAAGGAGTGGGATAAAACCATAGAGAAGTTTGAGAAGAAGGTAATAGACCCTCAAATATGCAGCCCTGAAACAGTGGCTAAAGTAACCGATTTGCTTAAAAATGTGGTGGAAAGAGGTACCGGAAAGAGTCTTTACGACCCTAATTTTTCTATGGCAGGTAAAACGGGAACTGCGCAAACAGAGTACTGGAAAGAAGGCTGGGCGCAAGATCCGCAGTATATCTCATCATTCGTCGGATTCTTTCCGGTAAAAAATCCGAAGTATTCGTGCATTGTGGTGATTCATAAGCCTAACAATAAAACCGGGTACTACGGTGCCGATGTTAGCGGACCTGTTTTTAAAAGGATTGCCCAAAAGATCTTTACTGATACGCCTGTGCTCGATGAGTTTGAAACGCTGGAGCTGGTTGATCCGGCTATTGAGAAGAATTACGAAAAATATTTTGCCACCGCCAGGAACTCGGGGAAAGTGATGCCCGATCTAAGAGGAATGCCCGCCATGGATGCGATTTCTCTTTTGGAGAACCTGGGGGTGAAATTTGAATTATCCGGAAACGGAGAGGTGAGTCAGCAATCAGTTAAGCCGGGAACAAGCATTGCTGAAAATATTACCATAAAATTAAAATTGAGTTGATTTATTTAAAAGACATATTATACAGGGTTTCTCTTGAGGCAGTGGTTGGGAACACCAACATTGCTGTAAACGACATTCATTTTGATTCCCGAAAAGTGGGTTTCAATGATGTTTTTGTGGCAATACGCGGAACGCAAACCGATGGACATGCCTATCTAGAGAAAGCAGTAGAGCAGGGGGCGCTGGCCGTGATTTGTGAAGAAATGCCAGGGAACGTGATCAACGGGATTACTTATGTGAAAGTTAAGAATTCCCAGGAAGCACTGGCGTTTATGGCCGATAATTTCTACGGAAATCCATCAGAAAACCTGAAGCTGGTGGGGGTAACCGGTACTAACGGAAAGACTACTGTTGCTTCTCTCCTGTACCAACTGTTCACAAAAGCAGGGTTCAAAGTTGGATTGCTTTCTACAGTAAATGTCATGGTGGGAGAAGAGAAATTTCCTGCAACCCATACCACCCCAGATTCCCTTACCATCAACTCATATCTGCAAAAGATGAATGAGGCCGGTGTGGAGTTCTGTTATATGGAAGTAAGTTCTCATGGCATTGCACAGCACCGCACTACCGGATTGAAGTTTGCCGGTGGAATTTTTACAAACCTCACCCACGAGCATCTCGATTACCACAAGACTTTTGCCGAATACAGGGATGTCAAAAAGACCTTTTTTGACCAGCTTCCTGCTTCGGCGTTTGCCCTTACCAATGGAGATGACAAGAATGGAAGGGTGATGCTGCAGAATACAAAAGCGAAGAAATATACCTATGCGCTAAAATCGGTAGCCGATTATAAGGCTCAGATCCTTGAAAATGGTTTCGGCGGAATGCTGCTGAAGATCAATGAGCAGGAGGTTTGGACCAAATTGATTGGGAACTTCAATGCCTATAATATTCTTGCTATTTACGCAGCTTCAGAATTACTTGGATTAACCACTCTGGAAAGCCTGAAGTACATCAGTGAGCTCAATGCGGTTAGTGGTCGTTTTCAATATCATATTTCCGAAGGGAAGATCACTGCTATTGTAGATTACGCTCATACGCCCGATGCCTTGCAGAATGTGCTCGATACCATTAACAGCATCAGGACAAAAAATGAGGAATTAATTACTGTTGTGGGCTGCGGCGGAGATCGTGACCGCTCAAAAAGGCCAAAAATGGGGCATATTGCCTCGACATTGAGCACTAAAGTGGTTTTTACAAGCGATAATCCGCGTACCGAAGACCCCGATAAGATCATCGAAGAAGTGGAGGCAGGAGTAGAGCCACAGCACTTCAAAAAGGTAATGTCGGTCACCAATAGGTTACAGGCCATAAAGACAGCCTGCCAGCTGGCAAACAAAAATGACATCATTTTAATTGCCGGGAAAGGTCATGAAACCTATCAGGAGATCAATGGCGTGAGGAAAGATTTTGATGATTTCAAGATTGTAAGTGAATATTTAAACGAGTTAAAAAAATAATTTCTCCAGGAGAAGAAGCAAAAGAATATGTTATACCATCTGTTCGAATATCTTGAAGATGCCTATACCTTTCCCGGGGAGAGACTTTACCAGTATATCTCCTTTAGATCGGCTGTGGCTATTATTTTGTCTTTAGGGATATCGACCATACACGGAAAAAGGATCATCAATTTCCTTCAGAAGAAACAGATAGGCGAGAGCGTAAGGGACCTGGGGCTGGCAGGTCAAAGCCAGAAAGCCGGTACGCCAACCATGGGTGGGATCATCATTATTATTTCCACGCTCATACCTGTGCTGCTGGTGGCCAAGCTGGACAATATTTACGTCATCCTTTTAATTGTAACTACCCTCTGGATGGGTACCATTGGGTTTCTGGATGATTATATAAAGACCTTCCGCAAAGACAAAGCGGGGTTAAAAGGCATATTTAAGGTAGTAGGCCAGGTGGGGCTTGGTGTGATAGTAGGTGCAACTATTTACTTTCATCCCGATATTACCATAAATGAAAATCCGCAGTTACCTGGAAATACAGAGGCGGTGGAATTGATCTCTTCAGCTGAAAATCCTGTCACTACTTCTGTGGAAGAAAAATCTACGAAGACCACTATTCCGTTCGTGAAGAACAATGAGTTTGATTACGCCAGCCTAATTACCTGGATTAATCCTGAATATGCTAAGTACGCCTGGTTGATCTTTATTCCCATTGTGATTTTTATTGTGACCGCGGTTTCAAACGGGGCCAATCTCACCGATGGAATTGATGGACTTGCAGCAGGAACTTCGGTGATCATTGTGCTCGCCCTGGGTATTTTTGCATGGGTTTCGGGAAACATCATTTTCTCCGATTATCTTAACGTGATGTACATTCCCAGGACAGGGGAAATGACAATATATATTTCGGCTTTTGCAGGAGCATTGGTAGGATTCCTTTGGTATAATACTTTTCCTGCCCAGGTTTTTATGGGAGATACCGGAAGTTTGACCATTGGAGGAATTATCGCGGTAATTGCCCTGGCCACAAGAAAAGAACTGCTTATTCCTATCCTTTGCGGGGTGTTTTTGATTGAAAACCTCTCTGTAGTAATGCAGGTGGGCTGGTTTAAATATACCCGAAAGAAGTACGGCGAAGGCAGGAGGATCTTTCTCATGTCACCTTTGCATCATCACTTTCAAAAAGCCGGATTTCATGAAAGTAAAATTGTTGTAAGGTTCTGGATCATTGGGATCTTCCTGGCGATTGTCACCATTGTAACCCTAAAAATTCGATAATGTCTAAAGGAGCTAAAAACATAGAACGAAATCTACTGGTCATTCTTGGCGCAGGCGAGAGCGGTGTGGGTACGGCTATCCTGGGCAAGAAGGAGGGTTTCCGCATATTTGTTTCAGATAAAGGGAAAATTAAAGACAACTTTAAAGCCCAGCTTGATGAACATGAGATTGAGTGGGAGGAAGAACAGCATTCCGAAGAAAAAATATTTGAAGCTCATTTAGTAATGAAAAGTCCGGGGATACCTGACGATGCCCCCCTCGTCAGCCGGCTTAGAGGAAAAGGAATTCCCGTAATTTCTGAAATCGAGTTTGCCTACACTTATACCAGCGCTGTTTTGGTGGGAATTACAGGAAGTAATGGCAAAACCACAACTACAAAGCTAACCCATCATCTTTTGAAAAATGGCGGTCTCAATGTAGGAATGGCAGGTAACGTTGGGCAGAGTTTTGCCAAACAGGTGGCCGAAACCGATGCAGATCACTACGTGCTTGAACTAAGCAGCTTTCAGCTTGATGGGATTGAAGATTTTAAGCCGCACATTGCGGTATTAACCAATATAACACCAGATCATCTGGACCGTTACCGGCATGACTTTAACCAGTACATAGCCAGTAAATTCAGAATTGTAAAGAATCAGACAGAAAAAGACTATTTCATCTATGACGCAGACGATCCTGTGATCATGAAGTGGCTCCAGGAAAACCCGATACTATCTCAGAAATTGCCTTTTTCCCTTCGGGAGGAACTGGAAAAAGGAGCTTTTATAAAAGATGAACAACTTATTATTCGTACAGATAATTCAGAAATGACCATGTCAACATCCAATTTAACCATAGAAGGAAAACATAATGCCAAGAATGCGATGGCCGCAGCAACAGTTGCACAATTACTACGCATTAGAAAAGAGACCATAAGACAGAGCATGGAGAGTTTTCAAGGGGTAGAACACCGGCTTGAAAAGGTGCTTAAAATAAATAGTGTACAATACATTAATGATTCTAAAGCTACTAACGTAAATGCTACTTACTACGCGCTTGAGAGTATGGAATCTGAGACTATCTGGATTGTTGGAGGTGTAGATAAAGGCAATGAATATGCCGAGCTGTTGCCTTTGGTCAATGAGAAAGTTAAGGCTATTGTATGCCTGGGGATCAATAACGAGCCCATAATTAATGCATTTGGGAACTGCGTTGATACTATTCTAGAAACCAGGTCTATGGAAGATGCTGTACAGCAGGCTTACAAATTGGCAGAAAAAGGAGATGCGGTACTGCTTTCACCGGCCTGTGCAAGTTTTGATCTATTTGAAAACTATGAAGACAGGGGAAGACAATTCAAGGAAGCCGTTAGGAATTTATAACAACTAAAGTGTCAAAAAGGGGAAAATGACAGGATTTTTTTCAAGGGTAAAAGGAGATAAAACAATCTGGGCTGCGGCTGCACTGCTGGCGATTTTTTCGTTTCTGCCGGTGTACAGTGCAAGTAGCAACCTGGCTTACCTTTACGGTGACGGCAGCACGCTGCCTTACCTGGTGAGCCATTTTATCCATTTATTCCTTGGGTTTGTCATTATGTTCTTTGTGCACAAAGTGCCTTACCACTACTTTGTAGGCCTGTCAATCATTACGCTGCCGCTGTTAATTCTCTTGTTGCTGTTTACAGTATCACAGGGAGTGGTAATAGACGGTGCCAACGCCAGCCGGTGGATCAATATTCCTATTCTTAATAAGACCTTTCAGCCTTCTACACTGGCTTCGGTAGTTTTGTTGACCTACGTAGCCAAGTATATGGCAAGAGTCAAGGACAAGACATATACTTTTAAACAGACCATTCTTCCGCTTTGGTTGCCCGTGGCTGTTGTGATGGGGCTCATTTTGCCCGCCAACTTTTCCACAACCGCTATACTATTTCTCATGGTTCTTCTGGTCACCTTTATTGGAGGGTATCCCTGGAAGTATCTTTTGGGTATCATAGGGGTGGGAGTTGTTATGCTGGGTATCTTTATTTTAACTGCCAAGGCTTTTCCCGGGCTGTTTCCCAACCGGGTAGATACCTGGATAAGCCGGGTGGAAAGTTTTACTAATGATGAGGTCACCGAAGCCGATTATCAAATTGAAAAAGCCAAAATAGCTATTGCAAGTGGGGGAGTGACCGGTCAGGGAATAGGAAAAAGCGTCCAACGAAATTTTCTTCCGCAATCTTCTTCAGATTTTATTTATGCCATTATCGTCGAAGAGATGGGATTGATTGGGGGTATTGGGGTCATGTTTGCTTATTTGCTGCTCTTTTTTAGAATAATTATTGTGGCTACAAAAGCCAATACTGTATTTGGGAAATTACTGGTGATTGGGGTAGGCCTGCCCATAGTTTTTCAGGCGTTGGTGAATATGGCAGTTGCGGTAGAATTATTTCCTGTGACGGGGCAAACCCTGCCGCTCATAAGTAGCGGGGGTTCTTCTATCTGGATGACCTGCCTTGCCCTGGGGATGGTGTTAAGTGTAAGCGCCAAGCGGGAAGAGGAGCTGGAACAAATAGAACAGGAAACCAAAGCGGATGAAGACAATCCGTTGGAAATATTAAGTGAGGCAATATGAAAAAACAATTGAGAGTGATCATATCGGGTGGCGGAACGGGAGGACATATATTTCCGGCAATTTCTATTGCCAATGAACTCAGGTTGCGATACCCTTCCTGCGAGATCCTTTTTGTTGGGGCACAGGATAAAATGGAAATGCAAAAAGTACCCGAGGCCGGTTATGAAATCGAGGGGCTTTGGATAAGCGGTTTACAGCGACGTATTACCGCCAAAAACCTGCTATTCCCGGTGAAACTTGTAAAGAGCCTGTGGAGGTCTCGCGATATTATTAAAAAATTTAAACCCAATGTAGTGATTGGTACTGGCGGTTTTGCCAGTGGCCCTTTACTGCAAATGGCAAATAGGGAGAATATCCCCACGTTGATACAGGAGCAGAATTCCTATCCGGGGATCACCAATAAACTTCTTGCAAAAGGAGCCAATACTATTTGCACTGCATATCCAGATATGGGCAGGTTTTTTCCTGAAGAAAAGATCGTGCTTACAGGAAATCCTGTACGCCAGGATTTGCTGAAGGTTGATGAAAAGAGGAAAGAGGCTCAGGATTTCTTCGGAATTGATCCCTCAAGGAAGACGGTGCTCGTTTTGGGAGGAAGCCTTGGTGCAAGAAAGATAAACCAACTGGTAGAAGACAACCTGAAGGAATTTGAAAAACACAACCTACAGGTATTGTGGCAAACCGGAACTTTATATTTTGAAGATTACAGCAAATATGCAGAACTTGAAAACATCCAGACTTTTGCCTTTTTAAAGAGGATGGACCTGGCTTATGCCGCGGCAGATGTGATCATCTCACGCGCTGGTGCCGGTACGGTGTCTGAGCTGTGTATTGTTGGCAAACCAGTGGTCTTTATTCCGTCACCTAATGTGGCCGAAGACCATCAAACTAAGAACGCTATGGCAGTAGCCGAAAAAGATGCTGCAGTGATCCTTTCTGAAAGTCACCTGGAGCAGGGATTCAGGTCGATCTTCTTTCCATTGGTACAATCTGATGAAAAGATGCGAAATCTCGGGAAGAACATCAAGAAGCTGGAAAAGCCGAATGCAACTGCCAACATTGTAAATGAAGTTGAAAAATTATTGACAACCTGGCCATAAATGGGGCACTACGATAACATACAAAACATCTATTTTATAGGTATCGGCGGGATCGGGATGAGTGCTCTTGCCCGGTATTTTAGTGCCCGGGGGAAAAATGTTTCAGGGTTTGATAAAACTGAAACACAGCTCACCCGTGAACTTCAAAAAGAGGGTATAGAGGTGATCACTTCCCCCAAAGTTGAAGATCTTCCAGATGCCATTTTAGAAGATAAACAATCGCTTATCGTTTATACGCCAGCTATTCCGCTAGATCATGCGCAGTACCTGCACTTCGCAGCCGATGGTTATACCATGGAGAAACGTGCTGCTGTACTGGGGAACCTCACAAAAGGGCATTTTACCCTTGCTGTTGCCGGAACTCATGGAAAAACCACTACCAGCAGTATGCTGGCCCATTTGCTCAAGGTAACAGGCAGCTCGATAACGGCATTTTTGGGAGGTATAGCCGAGAACTATCACTCCAACCTCATTCTCGACGGAGACCAAGCTATGGTAGTGGAAGCCGACGAGTTTGACAGGTCTTTTTTGAAGCTTGCACCCAATATTGCAGCAATTACTTCAATGGATGCCGACCATCTTGATATCTATGGGGAAGATTCTCAAATAAAAGAGTCTTTTAATGCCTTTGCAGCCCTGGTACCCACAGATAGGAAGCTGTTTTACGCTAACGGGCTGCCTCTAAAAGGGACATCTGTAGGCGTAAACGACGATGCAGATATAGCTGCCGTGAACATAGGTGTCAAAAATGGCAGTTATCACTTCGATTTAAGAACAAAAGAAAGAACCTACACAGGCTTTGAATTGAGCCTTCCGGGGAAACATAATTTACAGAATGCAGTTACAGCTTTGGCTATGGCAATGGAATACGGTGCCCCCCCCGAGTTCCTTGCCACAGCTTTGGCTTCTTTTAAAGGCGTGCAACGGCGTTTTTCGTACCGAATTAAACGTACTGACCTGGTATTAATTGATGATTATGCACATCACCCGGCCGAGATCGCTGCAGTACACCAGGCGGTGCAGGAAATGCATCCGGGGAAACGTGTTTTGGCAGTATTTCAGCCACACCTCTTCAGCCGTACAAGAGACTTTGCTGAAGGCTTTGCAGACAGCTTAAATCTCTTTGATGAGCTGCTGCTGATGGATATTTATCCGGCGAGGGAAAAGCCAATTGATGGAATTTCTTCAGAATGGCTTCTGAAGATGATCAAAAATGACAAAAAAGAGCTGGTTCAAAAGGAGGATCTTTCCGAAGTAATTAAAGCTAAAAAAGCTGAGGTAGTGGTGCTTATGGGAGCCGGTGATATAGGGGAAGAAGTAGAGAAAATACGTAAAGAACTGAGTGGTGAAAATTAATTGGAATTACATAAAAACATTCTTGCTCATTGGCGTAGTGTTCTTTTTATTTGCATTCGCCGAAAAGCGCAATCACGCGCGGGTTCTTTCCGAAGTTAATCTGCATTTTACGAACAGCGAAAATCTGTATCTCACTGAAGAAGCGGTTAATAAATTGTTAATACAAAATGAGGTGAGACCCAGAAGTATAGGTAAAGAAACTTTAGATTTGAGTAGGGTCGAAACTTTGCTCGAATCGCATGATATGGTTGAGAATGCTGAAGTGTTCCTCACTATTGACGGAAAGATGGGGGTAGAGATCACCCAGAGGCAGCCTTTGGCAAGGGTAATGGCCAGTGCACCGTTCTACCTCGACAGGCAGGGGTTGATGATGCCACTGTCACAGTACTATTCGGCAAGGGTGCCCCTGGTGACCGGGGTAAAAGATGAGCAGCTGGAAGAATTGCATCCGCTTATGGCCTTTATTAATGCCGATGAGTTTCTTACGCAGCACGTGACGGGTATTAACCGCCAGCCAAAAGGGAAGTACGAGATACATTTAAGGCGACTTGATTTTGAGGTGGTTTTTGGCGAAGTGAAAGACATTGAATTGAAGTTTAAAAATTTTAAAGCTTTTTATCAAAAGGCACTTAAGGATAAAAAGCTTGACGCATATAAAAAAGTGGATCTACAATTTGGTAATCAGGTTGTATGCACTAAAAAGTAAGGTATGGAACAGAACGACATCGCAGTAGGATTAGACATTGGTACTACTAAGATTGTAGCCATGATAGGCCGTAAGAATGATTACGGTAAAATGGAGATCATTGGTATAGGCAAGGCAAAAAGCCTTGGGGTTCATCGTGGAGTTGTAAATAACATTACTCAAACTATACAATCTATACAGCAGGCCATACAGGAGGCAGAGGCCGATAGCGGCATGAAGATAAAAGATGTGGTGGTGGGTATTGCCGGCCAGCACATTCGCAGTTTACAACACAGCGATTATATTACGCGCCCCAACCCCGATGAAGTGATAGACGCTTCGGATATTGAAACTTTATGTAACCAGGTGCACAAGCTGGTTATGCTTCCGGGAGAAGAGATTATTCACGTGCTTCCGCAGGAATTTAAAGTTGACGGGCAGGCAGAGATTAAAGAACCTATTGGAATGTATGGCGGAAGACTGGAAGCTAACTTCCATGTAGTAGTTGGCCAGGTATCATCGATTAGGAATGTGGGCAGGTGTGTGAAAAGTTCGGGATTGGAGCTTTCGGCAGTTACTTTAGAGCCTTTGGCATCGGCAAATGCAGTACTAAGTCAGGAAGAAAAAGAAGCCGGTGTGGCTTTAGTCGATATAGGAGGTGGAACTACAGATTTAGCCATCTTTAAAGACGGAATAATCAGGCATACCGCTGTAATCCCTTTTGGTGGCGGAGTTATTACTGAAGATATCAAAGAAGGTTGCTCTATCATTGAAAAGCAGGCAGAGCTGCTGAAAGTGAAATTTGGTTCGGCCTGGCCGGGTGAAAATAAAGATAACGAGATTGTTTCTATCCCTGGCCTGAGAGGCAGGGAACCAAAAGAGATTACTTTAAAGAACCTTTCTAAGATCATTCATGCACGGGTTGTGGAAATCATTGAACAGGTTTACCTGGAGATCAAGAACTACGGTCACGAAGAGCAGAAGAAAAAACTTATCGCCGGGATTGTACTAACCGGAGGCGGTGCCCAGTTAAAGCATATAAAACAGCTGGTAGAGTACATTACCGGGATGGACACGAGAATAGGTTATCCAAACGAGCACCTGGCAGGAGATAGTGACAGCGAGACTACAAGTCCTGTTTTTGCCACTGCAGTTGGGTTGGTATTGAACAGCCTCGAGATTAACAGCAGGCACCATGTAAACGAAGAAGACGAGCAGGAAGAAGTAGCCTCTGGAGCTACGCCTACAGCAGTGCCGCAAGAGGAGCCAGAAGAGCGGGAAGAGCCGGTTACCATAAGCCAGCCCCGCAGAACAATATTTGAAAAATGGTTTGAAAAATTCAAGGATTTTTTAGACAACGCCGAGTAGATCGGCGAGGAAATAACTATGAAAAAGAATAAAAGAAGTAGAAAACCAGTAAAAAAGAATTTATGAGCAGCACAGAATTCGGAAACATCACATTCGATCTCCCCAAGAATCAATCGAACGTCATAAAAGTTATTGGTGTAGGTGGAGGCGGTAGCAACGCGATAAACCACATGTTTCAGCAGGGAATAAAAGGGGTTGATTTTGTCATTTGTAATACAGATGCACAGGCTCTTGAAAATAGCCCTGTTCCAAACAAGATCCAGTTGGGAGTAAGAGAAACAGAAGGCCTTGGTGCAGGTGCCGATCCTGAAGTCGGTCGCAAAGCAGCAGAGGAAAGTTTTGACGAAATAAGAGCCCTTTTGGATACCAACACAAAAATGGTATTTATCACGGCAGGAATGGGCGGTGGTACAGGAACAGGTGCTGCGCCAATCATTGCCAAACAGGCAAAAGATATGGGGATACTTACGGTGGGGATCGTAACCAGTCCTTTTTTGTTTGAAGGAAAGACCAGAAACGAGCAGGCACAACTGGGAGTAGAAAACCTGCGAAGTCATGTTGACTCGTTGATCGTGATCAACAATAATAAACTAAGGGAAGTATATGGAAATCTCGGATTCAAAGCAGGATTCTCTAAGGCCGATGAAGTCTTGGCCACAGCTTCTCGAGGAATAGCCGAAGTAATTACGCATCACTATACCCAAAACATTGACTTGCGGGATGCTAAGACCGTTCTTAGCAATAGTGGAACTGCCATTATGGGATCTGCACAGGCTTCAGGTGGAAACCGTGCCCAGGATGCTATTTCAAAGGCGTTAGATTCACCGCTGCTTAACGATAATAAAATTACAGGTGCCAAAAATGTGCTGCTGCTTATCATTTCCGGTTCCGAAGAAATTACTATTGATGAAATTGGGGAGATTTCAGATCATATTCAGGCAGAAGCCGGGCACAGTGCCAACATCATCATGGGGGTTGGTGAAGATGAAAATCTTGATGATGCAATTTCTGTAACTATCATTGCTACGGGTTTCGACATTGAGCAACAAAATGATATTGTAAATACCGAAACCAAGAAGATCATTCACACTCTTGAAGATGAGCAAAGGGCAGAGCACGAGCTTTCTCCAAAGAAAACATCTTCGGTTTACGACGGGCCTGCCCCGGCGCCAGAAGAAGAAAATAAGATAGTTCACACCCTATCACTAGAAGATGAAGATATAGATGGAGAGCCCGAAACTAACCATCCTTCAAATGCTGTAAGGGATATGCATGTGGAGTACGAAGAAGTTCAGCCTGAAGAAGCACCTGAATTTATTATTACTGACAGCGTAAGGGATGTAGAGGTTTCGGAACCTGAGGTTGTTGAGCCAGAGCCGCAGGAGCAACAGTTCATGTTTACTTTTGACATGCCTAAGAACAATGCTTCAGAAGAAAGAAATGAGCCTAAGGCGCAACAGGAACAACCTACACCAGGAGAGCATAAAGAACCTGCAAAGGAACAACGTATAATTCATACGCTTTCTGAAGATACTGAAGCAAAAAATTCTGTAAAGAAGGAAAGTGCGATACAGGCAAAGACTGAAAATGGGGTGACCCGATATTCGCTACAGGATTACATGCAGGTGGAAGAAATGCTGAAGAGCTCTCAGCCTGTGCAGAAGAGCAGGCCCCAGCCACAACCTGAGCCAAAACTTAAGAGTCAGTCAGCACCGGTGCAGCCTCCTGTTTCAAAAGGAAATCCTGCACCCGAAGAAAATAAGGAGACGCCCGAAGATGACGTAGATCCTTTTAATATTCCTATCAATGAAAATTTGATAAAAAGATCGGCCGAGAGAAGAGCCAAGATGAAGGAGTTCAATTATAAGTTCAGGAATAACGTAAGTAAGGTTGACGAGTATGAAAGACAACCTGCATACAAAAGACAGGGTATAGACCTTGACCACACCGAACCCGGAGAGGGAAAGTTGTCGCGCACTACTTTGGGAAGCGGCAATGATGATGAGTTGAGGTTTAGGACAAATAATTCCTTTTTACATGACAATGTAGATTAAGAAAGTCCTTTTATAAATGAGAACCCGAAGCGGCAATACCGGCTTCGGGTTTTTTATTTGCTGAAAGTTGATTTTTGGTTTTGATGTGTTGCTCTTTAACCTCCCAATTTAGACAGACAGGAATGAAAGTGAGAATAACGAACGCATTTCTGATTATTCCTGCACAGTTTCACCCACAAGTACACCTGACACATTCCAGTGGCTAAAGCCCGAACCCTCTACGGAACCCTGATCAATGATGACCTGGAGCGTATGGGAGCCTTTTTTTAAATCTTCAAGTGGAATAATATAAGGAGAGGTTAGAGTGGCAGGACAAAAACCAAGGGCTTATACAGAACGAAAGGTTTTTTTATTTCAGAAGAGTTTGCACTGCCCGATTTCCTTATCTTCGCATAACGAATAAAAAATCCAAATACAATGAGTTTACAGGACAAGGTCATGGCCGAAATGAAAGATGCCATGCGAGCAAAAGACAGCAATAAACTAGAAGCTTTAAGAGCGGTTAAAAGTGCTATTTTACTTGCTCGCACAGATGCTTCGGGCAAAGATGGATTGAGTGAAGATGAAGAATTAAAGCTCTTACAGCGCCTCGTAAAACAGCGCAAAGAAAGTGCGGCTATATATAAGGAGCAGGGAAGGGAAGATCTAGCTCAACCCGAATTGGACCAGGCGGCTGTTATAGAAGGTTTCCTTCCGGAACAAATGAGTGAACAGGAAATTGAGGTAGAGGTGGATAAGATCATATCTGAATCTGGTGCCAATGGCATGCAGGATATGGGTAAAGTAATGGGAATGGCTTCAAAAGAACTTGCAGGAAGGGCCGATGGTAAAACCATATCGGCAATAGTAAAGAAGAAGCTGGCAAATTAGAAGTGTGATTTTAGAATTACAAAGTCAGAAGTATGCAATTAAATACCTTTCAAAAAATGCATTTTTGACACCTTTAATTCAGATGGAAAGAGCGTAAATTTCTTGTTACAGTTTAAAGAATTTATGTAAATTGCGCCTTCTTAAAAGGCCCCGTGGCGCAACTGAATAGCGCATCAGATTTCGGCTCTGAGGGTTGGGGGTTTGAATCCCTCCGGGGTCACTAGGCTTAGCAGCAACACTTATTAAAAGGCGCGGTATCAGGGATTATCCCAAGATACCGCGTTTTTTTTAACCCCTTAATAAGTGAAAATTATGCTGCAAGATCAGGTATTTGACACACTGGTTGACACAAAGAAAATGTTTGTGTCAAAAATGAAAACCAAAATTGTAAAAAGAAATTATGTGAATGCAGAAGGAGAATCTCTTCTCTACCTGCACGTCACAAAAAATTATCAAAGGGAAAGGATCCCCCTGGATATTTACGTCCCTGCAGATCTGTGGGATCCAAAAACGGCCCGCCTCAAGAGCGATTCCTTAAAGGCCCGTGATATCAATCTTATCCTGGATAACGTTGATTCCAAGATCACCGGCATTCGCACAATGTTCAGGCTGGCAGAAAAGCAGTTAACCATGGAAAAATTTATTCAGGAATTCCAAAATAGTATTCCCCGAATTGATTTCCTGGCTTTCATGGAATACCAGATCAAACAGGAAAAACAAATATTAGCCAAAGGTACCGTGCGGAGACACAAATCTATAGTAACTAAACTTAGGAACTGGAGAGAGAGAATTTTCTTTACAGAAATCGATGAATCTCTTCTTCTAAAAATGCGTTCTCATTTCAAGTCCCTTGGAAATGAGCCCACCACAATTGAGTCTAACATGGCTGTAGTCAAAAAATATATTAATGCAGCCAAGAAAACAGGTATAAGAATGCCCATTACAAGCGATGATATAAAAATTGGGAGCACGAGTGGCCACAGAACCGATCTAAGACCCGAGGAAATAAAAAAAATACATCAACTATTCTTTTCTCCCTTCATGAATGAGAGATATAGACTCACAGCCGGGTATTTTCTTTTTGCCTGCTTTACGGGTCTAAGAATCTCCGATGTTCAGCAATTAAAACGAAAGCAGCTGGAGGAGGATATGTTTCAGTTCATCAGCGTTAAATCAAAAAAAAGGCAATGGATCAGCATTTCAAAAAAACTAAGGGAAATCCTTGATCACGATGACCGGTTGTTTGTACAGGTTCCAACGCCGGAAGAAATAAACCGGGTTCTCAAGACTGTGGCCACACTGTGCGGGATTCAAAAAAACATCAGCTTTCACGTGGCCAGGCATTCGTTTGCCACAAACTTCCTGAGGATGGGGGGGAAGGTCCAGGATCTCCAAAAGATCCTTGGCCATTCTAAAATTTCGGAAACTATGATCTATGTCCACATCGTAGAATCTGAAGCCTGTGAAAAGATCAAAATCATGGATAACCTGTGGTAAAAGTTAAAGTTTTCTTTTTTGTTGCACGGTATGTTTTTGTACCGTATATTAGCAGTATAGAAATTGAAACAGTAACCAATTAAAACTCTCGATTATGAAAACTTACAGAGCCACTTACAGCACAGAAACTATCAAAAACATCAATTATGACTTCAATGCGGAAGATCAAAAAGCCGCCGAAGATTTTGCAAGCAATAAATTTGAATCTACCAACGGAGTTAAAGTTGTAGAAATCAATCCTGAAACTCTTCTTCCTGTAGAATTTACTGATCAGGTTGAATTAGTTGAAAGACAAATGAATGATGTCCAAGAGAAAGTGATCAACAAAGAAAGTCTTAGTGACTATGAAGAAGTGCTTTATAAATTTGATACTTCTTACAGTAGAAGAGATGGTGCAAAAAAAATGGTAAGAAATAATCTTGTAAAATTTTAAAACTTCGAGAGTCCCCGGCGATAACTTCAAAGGGGTTTCTCTTTCACCCTATGAAGGAAATACAAAAAATAATAGACACCTTCGGCATGAAGGCTGAAGTAGCCGCAAAAGCAATGGGCGTTACCACAGCTACTTTCCGAAAAAAGAAATCGGAAAAGAGTTTAGATCATTCGTTCAACCAAAAAAACCTGGAGGATTTGAAAGATTATATTGTCACTTCGGCAAAGAAACTAGAGAAAAAAACCAAATAACAATTTATACTGCCTGATTACTGACCACTGCGCACTTCTTACTAATCCACTCCGTCACATTCTAAAGATACCATCCAAAACCACCGGCTGGTATTTTTTTTGCTCACTCTTCTTACAATGAAGCTTCGGCCATACGCTGCAATTTTGGAATCCCTGGAGATCTTGCCGGCAAGTTCGGGGTATACTTCAAATTCCCATTCAAAACCTTCGGCATTGATCCTGAAATCAAGCCACTCCCGCCAGTCACTTTCGTACACCGCAGGAACCAGAAGGTTTGAAGCGTCACGGCACAGGTTTAGGTCGTTCACAAGGCCGGGGTAAATAGCCAGGATCAAAATGTTGTTTGCATCGGTAAAAAGGTGTGCCGTGTTTACAGGGCCTTTCTGCTTCAAGGGAAGTGGCAGCCCCTTAATGGTGATCTCCTGGGTGTCTTCCCGCTTCACAAAAGAGGATGTTCTACTCCCCGTTGCATCCACAAATACTTTTTCGAATTCGTATTCTTCCGAAGAAATATCCTGGAACTGGAGAAGAAAAGTATTATCCTGGTAAAATTTTCTTACCGGATATTTCACTTCAAAACCCGAAAGATCCACAACCTGTGCAGTTTTTATTTGGTTCTGGATCTTATTCATCTCCACGAAACCTTCCCCAATAGCTATATCATAATTTTTCCAGTTCTTGACAACCTTCAACAGCTCCCCAAAAGTCATATCGGGAACGCATTTTTGAAGGTTAATTTCTTGTGGAGACACAAGTGTTGGTACCAGGTCACCATTTTGATCGTAACCTGCAATTTTGGTAATGGTAAGATCTAAAATTATTGCTTCGGGATCCTGGTTCTCGTCTATCTTAGCATAAGGCAGCTGCTGACTCGTAAATGTAAGAATACCAGATCCGGCTTCTACAGAGATCTCTACATTCCTGTCAATGGAAAAATAGTATTCCCTATATGAAACATATTTTTTTGCTGCTTTCCATACGCTGCGCCCATCAAGCTTAATTTCGGCCACCGCAGTGTTCGCTTCACTTCTTAAAATTGCGTTCCCTGCTATTTTATAAACGCCTGGGGAATCAAGTGTGATAGTTTTAGAATAATTCCCCACTTCTACATCTACAATAAAAGGTGCCACAAAAGCCTCGATCATTTCAAGATTGTCATATTGATTTGCCTTGACAACCCATTCACTTCCTCCTTCAGAAGCTGTGCTGTAGTAATCTGAGATCATGGGAATCACGGCATCTTTTAAATCGGGATCGGTGAGGATCTCACCTCGAAGCTCTAGTCCTTTTTCTGCAAAACCTTGTGCGATCACATATAACAGGTAAGGGAAAGGCTGCATGATATTCCTGTTGATTTGCTCCTGGGTGTTTGTGTCGAATTCATTGACCAGGAAAGCTCCTCCGGAATAATTATTTAAAATGCCTTCAAAATACTGCCATTGTGCTGTGCTCGTGTCAAATTTATCGACGATCGCCTGTGGGAAGTTGTAATTAACTTCAGGATAGGTCTTATTTAAAAAAGGAACAGCAAAATCTGTAATAGGAACCGTCAACTCTTCGCGCTCAAGGTCAAGTTCAGAAAGCTTCTTGTCATAGTTGGGAAACTCCTCAAATCCATAGCGGAATTTTCCCTGTGCCTTTTTTCCCTGTATGCGCTCAATCACCAACAAGGCCTCCGGCTCTTTCCCGAAGAGCTCGAGGTACCCGGGAAAAGTTTTTGCACTGCGGGCTGTATTGTTATGGGTAATCATTTGCAGCGCAGCATCGAGATCATCAGTAATATCAAATTCAACCGGGAAAGAGTACTTGGTGAAAAACTGGTCAGAAAACCAGTGATTCTCCTCCACGATGTTCAAATTGAGTCCGTAAAGATCAAGCTCAAAGTTAGAGGCTGTAAATTTCAAGTTCATTTTCGCGGTTGATTATAAATTCTACATCGTACTGGTAAAGATCCCTGGTGGAATCATGGTTGCTCATTTTCATATCTACAGGCCTCAGGGATATTTCCCGGCCATGGTGCACCAGCCACACATGTTGTGCATCGGTAATGGCATCGACAATAAGCTGGTTGGATCTTAAGATCCACCCGGTATTGATCCTGAACCGCTGCTCTTTTCCTGTCTCCAGGTTCTCTATATGCTCAACCAAATTTTTGTAACGCCTCGCCGAAGTCACTTTTTTATCGGTGAAAAACTCATATTCCCCCGTAAATTCAAATGCCTCCACTACATTGTATTCATTGAGAAATACCAAGTGATTGCTGTGCTGCTGCGAGGGGAACATCAAATACTGCTGTACATGAATATCGGCCAGCCTCACATCAATAACATCCCCCGGGCGAAAGTCCTTGAAGAACATGGCCAATCCAAAAAGGGAATCGTTGCCAGGGGAATGTGGTAGGGTCTTAAAAAGGGCATTATTGCGATAGATTTTTATTTCATGCTGGGAAAACCGCCGCGCAAAATTGAAAAGGAGCTGTGAATTTTCGGTAACCCGCACAGGCCCTGCTTCAAAATTTAGAATGCCGTAGTCATCACTGAATTTTTTCGGCTTCCGGCCACGCACAAAAAGAACCCCCTCAAAATTCTCATTTTCGGCAACTATGCCTGTGGCACGCTCTTCAATGTCCAGGCTAATGTTTGCACTGGCCGGGCGGTAATACTTATAAATTTTGAAGAGTGGGTATTGGTTTTCCTCCAGGTTATAATGCTTAAAACCTATTTGCGAAGGTGCATCCAGCGCCGCAAACCTTCGGGCAACAATGTCGCCCAGGTGAATCTTAAAGCGGTTGTTGAAAAAGGTGCCTTTAAAATTAAGCTCGGTAAGCGAGGGAAAACCTTTGAAATTATAAGCATTCACTTTTAAATTACAGGAAGCACGATTTGCAGGGTTGTCGCTGTACATGTAGGTGAATTTCTTATTGTCGTGGGTGAAATTCAGGTTTTCAGAAGAAAAACCTTCATCGATACTTTCCACAACTGTTAGGGTGACCGGCACTTCTATCTGGGCCGATGCCGAAGTGATGACAATGTTTCCAAAGTACTCGCCCGAAACAAGATTGGCAGCATTGATAGGCTGCACTTTGAGCATTTTAAAATAGAGACCGGAAAGAGGAAATACCTGCAGCCAAAAAGGATGCTCCACAGTAAATGCCTGGGTGGAGATTACCTCGAGATCCTGGGGAACTGCAGCTTGAATTCCTTTTATGACAAAAAATTCAAGAGCCTCTGGATTAACGAAGATGCCGTGCTCCTCAAAAATATGGGCATTTATGGTACCATTAAAATACTTTCTGTTACGAATTCTTCCTCCCGATGATCCAAGGGTGCCCAGTTGAAAAGAACCGCTAAACAAGTTACCAACATGTGCGTCCAGCGAAGCAGTAGCCTTCACTGTTAAATTTTGACTGCCTGTCCCGTGATAAATGCGCCGGTTGTAAATGGGTGCCTGTTCAACAACATTGCCACCCGTGACTTCAAAAACATTAGGAAGCGTAAAGGCAAAATTGCTACCTGTAATAACCTGAATTTCCTGCCCCGCAAGCGGAAGTTCATTCCTAACATGAGTTAAAACAATATTCTCCAGGTTTGCTGAAATTTCATCCTCGGCCAGGATAAGCAGAGAAAAAGGAATTTTATAACTGGTTATAGCCCGATCTGTAAATCCCGAATCCACACGCACCCCGTGAACTTCAATAAGAAGATCCCAGGTGAACGTTCCGGGCTCGACATATCCCAAAACCGAAAAATTGGTAGTAATGCTCCGCAAAAGTTCGGCCTCCAGGAGATTGTCCCCTGGATAAACCACGTTGACATCACCGGTTAATGAGACGATGCCGTAATTTGCGGTATTGCTGGAAGAAACCCAGTTGGCCACCCGGGTCTGAATTTTGAAGCCACTGTATTTTCCCTCTGGCTGCGAGAGAAAAACATTTTCCACCTGGACCTCAATAGGAACAGGCGCAGGCGAAGCAGCACCCACCACCGAGATCACATTAACAGGAGCTTCAATATTTGAACTCCAGTCTTTATAATAAAGCTCATTTTGAGCTACTTCTGCAAAAGCCTGCTCCTCCAGGAGTAGAATGTTGTATGGAGGCACCGGGGCAGGATAAGCGCCACCGAGATCCTGACAATAAACTTCATCCACATTGACTGCGGTGGCTGCCTGGTCTATCCAAATCTCAAAAAAAGCCTGGGCAGTAGTGAACTGAATCCTGTTCGTAAAAGACAGCTGCGTCTCAACACTCACAATCCCCTGCAGGTTTTTCACCAGGTAACTGTAGATCGCCGCATCCTTGGTCACTAGTTCTACCACAGGAAGCGATACCTTTTCCATCCCCTGGATCATACGGGAAAGATCTCCCCCGGCCATGAGCTTTGTTTCTGAAGCGGGGAATGCACTATACACAGCATCAAATAATTTGTTGCAGTGTATGTTTACCAGCTCATTGCTGAAGACTTTTTTTACTGAATATTTATCGTAGGCCATTTATTTTCTGTTTTCGTTTCTCAGATTATCATAATCTTTCAGGTCATCCCTGATTTTTTTGGTATTCTCCATGTTCCTTACCAGGTAGGCCGGTAAGCCTGAATTTTCGAGCCTTTCCATCACTGAAGAATTCCTATCCAGGGCTTTCACAAAAAGGATATAATCTCCGGAAGGTGATTCACCCGAAGGCCTTGGACCCTCACTCTCCCCCTTTGGGGGCTGGGGGGAATAATATCCTCCCTCGTAACCTGGAACCCGGCCAAGGCGGCCAAGCTCCCGGTAAACCGAATTCTTCACATCTGGATCCATCTTTGCCCAGGCGCGGTCATCAATAACCATCTCGGGTTTACGCCGTTCCCCGGCGAGGAACAACGTAGGCTTGTCAACCAAACCGCTGCGGGTTTCCCCACCATAGGCTGCATTGAACATCTTTCCATCCTGTTCACGCTGAACGGGGTAAAGACCGGTCTCATATCCTTTGGCGGGCAGCGGAGTGGTAGCAATCATAGCCATTTGAGCAAGCCCCATAGCACTGGCCACACTAGCCATAATTAAGCCCATAGGCACAAAAGGTTTCGTCTGGAGGGCGTTAATGACAGCTAAGGCAGTTCCACTGGCAGCCTGTGCAAGGTTCATAGCACGTTCACGCTTGGCCGCCTTATACTCGAGTTCTGCTTTTTTTCTGGCAGCCTCTTTTTCCATGGCCTCCACGGCTGAATTGTACTGGCGTTGGTTAATATAACCGGCATCGAGCTGACGGCTTAAAGATTCTTTCTTCTTTTCCTGTGCCTGCTCCCAGTTTCGCAATTCTATTTGCTCCCGCTTGTTCATGTAATCACTATACATGGACCAGGCACCCAACATGGTTTGAACGGCAAACTGGGCAGCCTCAATTTTGCCTGCCGTGGTATCGAGGTTGTCGAACATGGAAATCCACTGGTCTGGTGACATGCCCAGGATATCCACACCCGAAGCAAAATCACCGGTAGCCGAAGGCTCCCCGCCTTTACCGGCAGAGGACATTTTATTGAGAAGATCTGATAGCTTAAGGTTTGCCTGGTCAAGGAAATCCAGAAGCGCCTCTTTCTGCTCAGGGGAAAGCAGTTCCAGGTCAAAACCTTCAAAGTTGCCACTTTTCATGATGGCGTTCATCTCGGAAATTAATTCCCGAAGATGTTCTTCCTGCCTTTTAGATTCTTCCTGGTTAAATTTTTCCTGCAGGGCTTTTTTGGCAACTTCATTATTGCCAAGGGCAGCCATTTCATTGTTGTGTGCAGTTTCCCGCAACAAGGCTTCCCGCTCATATGCTTTTTGCTTGTCCTGGAAATCTTCCTCCAGGCCTTTTTGGATGAGCTTGCCAATCTCCAGCTGGTGAAGTTCTTCTTCATACAGCATCTGGTTATTAAGCTCGGCATTTCGCTGAAGCCATATTTCTTTGGTCTTACTCAGTTGATCAACCTTTTTACTATCGCCTGCAGCTTCAGCTTTATCGATCTCAAGATCCAGGTTCATGAGCTCTGCCTCCTCAATCATCTGCTCGCGAAGCTTCTGCATCTTGGCAGCATGATTGGCCTCAGAAAGAGCAATTTCCTTTTGAAAGGAATCGCTAATGAGCGTAGCTTTTAACCTATCATTTTCTTCCTGGATCCTGCGAAGCTCTGCCTCTTCTTTTTTGGGATCTACTTTGTATTCTGCTTTCTTCCCTCCGGGATCATTCTGTGGTCCAGGAGTTTTTACGGCCATCCATTTACCATTGGTGAACCTGAAAAGCTGCTCCCCAATTACCTGTGTATCTCCTTCTTTGGGGCCTTTGGGTTCATTATTCCCATTCGCCTGGGCGTTTTCTTTCAGCTGTAACTTGTATTGCTCCTCAATGATTTTTAGCTCTGCCTTAGTAGCTTCAACAAATTCTTTTTTATTCTCAATGGCCGTCTGAAGGTTCTTGGACATCGATTTATAAGGATCATTAAGAGAAGAAAGGTTATTCCAAAGCTCCTCATACCACTTGATATTTTCCTGCAATGAAGATCCTTCAGCTTTTGCCAGCTCCTCTGCCTTGGCATCTAGCTGAGTTTTCAAGGCCTTAGCCTTGGCAGCTCTCACCAGGCTCTCCACATACTTATCGAGCGAGGTAGTTGCCTCCTGCGTATTGATGTTCTCCAGGGAAAGGTTGCCCAGGTATTCCGGAGAAATTTCATTGAGTTTATTGATGGCCTTGATACGCTCTTCCTTGCTGATCTTCTCATCCCTTGCAACTGCTAACAAGCCGTTGATCTCATTCACTTCAGAACGTGTAGTCCTAATCGCTTCATTCTGGGCGTCATTAAGAATAGACTGAGCTGTGGCGGCTTTCTCTGCATTTTCAGAAAAAGCATAATAGGCAGCGACAAGACCACCTACTACAGCAACTGCAGCCCCAATAGGGTTGAGTGCCATCGCGGCAGTTAAAGCCCGGTAAGCCGCCACGGCCTTCCTTATGTTCCCGGTAAGCAGCGCCTTTGCAATGGCCAGGGATTTAGTGGCAATTTCCTGGGCTATAAGTAAGGCATAATGAATCCTGGTTGCTGCGCTGGCCCTTGCCGTCCAAATTGCTGAAAGCTGAATAGCAGCTTTATAACTCAATACGGCAGCAACGAGGACAAGAAGCACTTTAAAAGCAGCCAGTAACCTTTCTCTCCAGATCTCCACTTCCCCCGTAGCATCCTCTGTAGCTCCAATAAATTTTGCAAAGGCTACAGCCCAGCTCTCCAGGCGGGAAACAATAGCTTCACTGGCAAACCAGCCCATCACCTTTTTATTGATCTTGTCAATGGTGGCGGCGAAGTTGTTATTTTTGATGTTATATTCTTCGGTAAGGGAAGTGGCTTCAATAAGGGATTTGTTTGCAAGCTCCTGTTTTTCCCGAAGCTTATCTGTACTTCCTGCCAGGGCAGAAAGTGCCTGAGCACCACGCGCCCCTCCCACATCGATATCCTTAAGCTTTTGAACCATGACAGAAAGACCTTCATTATTCCCGTTCAAGCCTTCCAGGAATCGTATCATGGCTTCATTAGAATCTGTCTGCAGCAGGTTATTGAAATCCCGCAATTCCATTTTTGCAATCTTGGCATAAGTTGCCGGATCATCAAAAAGATCAAGCCACACCTTGTTCATGGCCGTGGCTGATACTTCCACGCTCTGCCCAATTTCGTCAAAGGTCGCAGCATACCCAATGTTTTGATCGGCTCCTATCTTCGCCTGTTTGGCAATACCTGCCTGCCTCTTGAGATAATCAACCAAAAAAGGTGCAGCATTCGCACCGGAAGCTGACACCTCGTTAATTGCAGATCCCACGGCATTCATGGCACCGGCTAATTCTTTTCCTGTTTGAGTTGTAACACCATAGATGTCGGTGATTTTCCCCACTTCCTTGATCTGCTCGTCAGAAAGATCATCTCCCAGGGCCACTTTCATCTGGTTCATTTGCTCCACAAAATCCCCCAGATTTTTAACCCCGGTAACACCAAGTTTTCCGGCATCGGCAGCAAGATTGAGCAGCTCAATCCTTGCTGTCCTGGTCTTCATCATTCCAAATGACCTGGTAAGTTCATCAACTTCCTCCCGGGTCATGTTGGTGGTCTTCATGACATCTGCCTGGGAATCGGAGAGTTTCCCGTTGAAGTCGATCACCTTTTGAAGGCTCAATACCACCCCGGTACCGGTTGCGATCACAGAAGTAGCAAGAATGAAATATTTGTTGAAGCCCTGGGCCAGTCTTGAAATAGAAGATTCTGCCTGGTTAGCACCCAGACTCAATTCTCTCATCCTGGCATTAATGGCCTGGAGCTCTGCTTGCATCCTTTTGTGAGCTGCACTTCCGGGGATCATGTTTCGCAGCTCCAGCTTTAGCATCGATGCTTTTTTACTGAGCTGCGCCATGGTTAGGCCGGTGATCCCTATTTCTTTTTGAAGTTCTTTTGTCCTGGCTTTGTTTGAAGACAATGCCAGGCTGTTTTCTTTGATGCGGGCAGTGAGGTTTTTATATTCGGCAGACTCCTCTTTGCCCTGGGCCTTGAGACGTGCTTTTTCTGCACGCAGATCTTTATTCTCCTGGGTAAGCTTTCGGGTAGATCGCTCCAGTTCAAACATTTCTTTTTGAGCTTCATTTCCATTGATCACAATGGAAAATCTCATCTCTTCGTCTACAATTCTCTTGGCCATTTGGGGTAATGTTTAGACAAGTTTACCCCGAAGAATAGGTTTAAGGTGTGACAACAAGTTAACTGCTAGAAAAGCGAAGTTTGCCCGACGGGAAAAATGTGAGTTTTTACGGGATCTGCTTTTTGCCTTTCCTTCTTTTTGAACTTCACAGGGCCTTCGTGCTGCATCTTTTTAAGGAAGTACCCGTCTTTCATCACGCGGTAATAATATCGCCGCAGGGTCTCATTCTCGAAGCCATACTCGTACAGGTCGTACTCAATAAGAAAGAGATCTACAGCCCTTCGAATTTCACCGGCATCATTATCGGTAATATGACCCTTCACAAAAAACATCATTGATGTCCTGAAGATATTCTCCAGGTGATCATTGATTAGCTGCACCCCAACCTGGGGAAGACGCAACCAGGTATTATTCCCCGAGGAGCATTTATAAAACTGTCCAAAGAAATTCTTTGACTGCTCCCTGTCCTGGATGGAAAGGTACATGTGGAATTTTTCGGCCTTGGCAGGAGAAGGAGACTGCTCAACCAACATTCTAAGGATCCTGCCCAATGGTTTTTTTGTGGAGATC
Organism: Salinimicrobium sp. WS361; assembly: GCF_050750585.1. Lineage (NCBI taxonomy): Bacteria > Pseudomonadati > Bacteroidota > Flavobacteriia > Flavobacteriales > Flavobacteriaceae > Salinimicrobium > Salinimicrobium sp. WS361. Next base: position 113,536 of record NZ_JBOJLM010000007.1, on the reverse strand, counting down.
TTTGCAGCCTTCACCCTCTTATTGAGGTAGAGCGCTTCTATGCCTTCAAATTCTTCAAAGAAGAAAGGCACAAGGTGAGGAGTTATGTGTACAGGAATGACACTTCTACTCATGCTATAGTTTTGGGTTTAGCTTAAGATAGCTTTCCATCTTCATTTGGCGCCTAATACCAATGGTATCGGCCAGTGAAAATGCCTGGTATACTTTGCCATAGAATTCCCCCGGCAACTCGGCGGGCTGGACGTACATGAAAAACATTTTTTGTTCATGAAGGTTGCGTCCGTCTGAAGACACAAAGTACTTCACACTCGAATTTATCGAGGTCAACGTGGCCGAGTCTCCCGATATTTCGGAAACCGTCATTACTAATTTTGCCTTTCTAGGCCATTCAGGTTTTGAAGAACCGCATGAGCAGGCAAGTAAAATGAGGAGCAGGAATATTTTTTTCATGGTTGGGAAGTTTTGAGTGAATCGTAGTATTTTTTCTTCATGCGTGCCCACTTGTCATCGGGGATGTAGTAGGGATAGGCAGGAATGGCCATGAGGTCTTCATAGATTGGATGGTCGTAGCTATAGCCGGATGCATTTACATGTTCCTTTTGCCCGGCGGCATGTTTGAGTTCGTGGAGCAGGGTAGCATGGAATTTCCTGAGATTGTCAAGGAGTGAAGAATCGATTTCTATCCATTCTTTGTCTCCCTTAATGACATGTTGCCCATATACTTTTTTGATCATGGCAGGCCTGTCATTGGTCGCGGGAATAAGAATAAGCGGAATATCAGTCACTATGATGCTGTCAAGCCGGTGGATCATTTCAAAGCTTCCTTCCTGCCGCAGGTAGTTCTCGGCCACGTATTCTTCCAAAATTGGATAAACCACATCTGGAGCGTTGGTGTACAGCTTTTGCCCGGCGGCTGGGAGGGAGGCAAACATACATAACCCTAAAATTATTCCCAGGGACAGGCGGTTAAGTAGAGGGGCGGGTTTTTTCATATCAATATTTTGCCATGAATTCTTTGGAGGCGATGATAGTTTCGTGCTGCACTAAGGCTTTTTTCTGAAAAGCGATCTTGTACTTCGCTTCATCTATGCCGCTGGCCATGGCGTGGGCGCAATGCTGCTCTTTGGTGAAGTCAAAAAAGTTTACCGCGGCTACCAAAAATTTACCGGTGCTGGTAAGGTTCTTCAGGTACTCGTTCCAGCCAAGCACTTCACTAATGGTCTCGTGCGTGCGGCCAAAAGCAAATATAGAGGCGTCTTTCACAAGAACATCATTGAACAGGCCGGCAAAAGCAACATTGCCTAACTGATCTATCGCAATGGCTATACCCACGAAGAACTTCCCGGTGCCCGAAAGTATTTCGCGGGCCTTCCTGTTATCCCGGGTGAAGCTCACCCATACCTTCCAGGGCATTGCCACTATAAAAAGCGGCACGAACAGCACAAGAGCAAGGATGATCAAAAAGAGGTTGCCAAGCAGGCTGCCAATGTTGAATGCGGCTTCTTTTAGCCAGGCGATTTGAGGTGTGGGTTTTTTCATAAGTAGGTTATTTAAAATCGGTACCGGGAGATTATCCCAGGTCTTCCTGGTTTTGTTTTTTAGGGCTTATCCCAAAATTTTCTTTATCAAAAAAAAAGGAACTGTTAGGGTAATTCCGGGTACCGAGTTATTTATCATTCAATTATTGGTTCTGGTGCAACTTCAGTGGTGGTATCTACCATTTCAAGATCTGCCGGATTAAGAGCATAGGCATAAGGCGGCTTCACCTGGTTCTCATAAATAGTTGAGAGGGCAATCACGTGTCTAAACTTATCTGTGAAATTGTCTCCGGGTGCTATTGTCACATTAAACTGGGTGAATAGCGCATTTACCTGTTCGGGGGTACGGGTTTTCTTCTTGTATTTTTCTCCATTTTGTTGTAGGAGGGTAGGGTAGTAATAAAGAGGTGTCCCCGGTTCAGGATTTTGGTAGGGCACTTGTTTATATTCCCGAATGGATACTATCCATCTATTCTCGTCTTCTTTCCATTCAAGATTTATTGACATGGCGAGAATAATCATTTCACTGTCTCGGCCCCATGGAATAGGTGCAGTAGTTCTTGTTATATTCATTTTTTAATTTTTTATTCATGAAAAAAGAATCCTTTAGGTACATCTATACCTCTCCAAAATTTTAAATTATCAATAGCTCCATCCAGCCAAAAAATGTTATCCCAAGTGGCGCAGCCTATAGCAAAATCTTTTGAACCCGTTGCCCAGTTACCAGTCCATTCAGTAGAAAAAGTGTTTTTAACTATTTTATTATTTATAGCTAAGGCGATTACACCAAATTTCCTTATGGTAAAAACCGAAATTTTAATCCATGATCCAGTAGTTAGAGTAGCTGTATCTATGCTTATCTGCTGTTGAGCTCCTCCAGAATGCCAAATCTGAAATCTCAATTGATTACTATAAATAGATAGTTGATATTCTAACCCAGTAGAAGTGCCATCTCTTTTATTAAAAATCCATCCATCTTTGAAAGAATTAAACTTTACATAGCAGGAAGCCATAAAATCAAAGTTGGTAACTCCATCAAAATAGTTGAAGGCTGAATTGTGCGGATAGGTTAATTTCCCCCCTGAAAAACTTAGAGCCTTATCAAAGACTCCTTGCACCCCATAGGTATGAGAGCCCGTAGGAGTCGCGCTGAATCCATTAATACTTTCTACTGTTGGAGCCGCTAACTCATTAAAATTCCAGTGAAAAAGTAAATCGGTAGTCAAAGGTTGTGCAATAGGTGCAGGAGCGATGTTATAGTCGTCAATCTTAGCTTGAATTTCGGCTTGTGTTAAGGCGACATTTTTGCGAATCGTCCAGCCTTCGTATTGAGAAAAACCATGAAAACCGTAATTAGAACTCCAACCAATTGTATTGATGGCTACAGTAGCAGTGGTATTATTAAAATTATTTATTGGGTTTCCAATAGGAATTTCTGAAATCAGTAGAACACCATCAACATATAATTTTACACAATCGGGCCAATTTTTATCAATAACTAAAGCGAAATGATAATTCTTGTCAATTTCTAATGCTATTGTGGTTTCAGTTATGAATGATGTTCCATCATCTCCAAAAGCAAATCCCCTTAGTTTTCCTTCGTAGTAGGTAATAGCCCAATCACCATTACTACTTGCATCGTTTCTTTTTTCTATTAAGACTGCTCCTTGGTTAGTTTGGTTCAATTCGGACACTGAATGAAATTTCAAAAATCCCTCCACTGTAAACTTTTCAGAAATATTGAAATTTCCATGATGCGGAATTATCGCATAACTTCCTTTTGTTGTTTGCGGGTTGTTTAAAAAAATTTGGCTTCTGTGTTTTTTACCTAAGCAATTAACCAAGGTTCCAACAGTATATCCATTAATTCCTCCTGTGGAATCAACTAGGGTATTACCTGAAGTTTCCGCGAAATTATAGGTACTTATTTTAGGGGTATCAATTACCTCACTTCTTTTTTTTCCGTGTATGTAATCCGTTGCTATCATGCCGTCACATCTCCATAAATTGATAATCTACCATCATCTGGCCGCTCAAAAAGGTGAGCCATTTTTCGGGCTTCTAAAAGAGTTCCATCCGGAGCATCCAGATCATCTCCCGGAGTCGCTGCTTCATCTATAAATTGCACTTGGCCGGCTTCAGAAGTCGCTGTGTTACATTCAAAATCACCTCCAAGGCCCGCAGCGGGATAGGTAATGGTGACATTGGCAGTAACAAAAAGCTTCTTCTTATGATGTGCTGCACGGGATAAGACTGTATTTGCAGCAATAGGAACTACTCCGCCGACGCTCTCCAAAGCCGTCAACCTGTTCTCATGCACCAGTACATCTTCTTCAACAGCATCTATTTGCAGAAGAAGATCATTTTCCAGGGCTAGAAGGGCAGCATTCAATTCGGCTTCGGTGACTCCATCTACTTCAGTAATACCTAACTTATCTTTAATCGCTGTTTTTTGAGCTTCAGTTAAATTATTGAAGAGATTGGAGAGGCTTCTATCTGCAAAAGTGTTTTCAGAATAAGCCTTCAGCTCTGCAATCACCCGCTCTACAAATCCCACGGTTGCAAAATTCTCTGCCGCCGGAGCCGAACCGTCGTTGTATTTTATTTCGTCCAGGAGAATGGTGGGAACCACCGCAGGATCTCCATGATCAAAAAGGAATGATACGCCGGTAACATCTATGAGGCTAACTGCAGGGATCTTAATGGAAATAAACTGCCAGTCGGTAGTGTTGGTTACATCATAGCCGAAGTTTTGAAACTGTGGCAGTAAAATAGTGGTGGTTTGCACATTGCCGTTAACAAGAACGCTCCCGGTAAGGAAAAAGCGAAATCCGCCAGAACTACCCGCCGGCAATCCTGTATCGACCAGGTTCTTTATCTTAAATGTAAGCTCGGTGAAGTTGCCTATAGGAATTGCTGCTTCCGGAGTAAAATGCAGAAGATCATCAGCTAGTAAATTTGTTCCTTTTATGCAAACACCGTCTTCACCTTCATTAGAAGTTAAATTCCATCTTACACCACCACGAATAATAGTAGCATCGGCCTCTCCCCCTACAATACCTGAGTTATTAGTGTAAATCTTTTGCAGGGTGACACCTTCGGGAGTTGCGGCACCGGAGGATAAGAGGATCAATCCGCCATCGGGGATAAGCTGAGTAGCTGTATCAATGTTTGGAGCAGAAGGATTGACCGCCGGTTGCCCCTGCGCCAGGGTAATTGTTCCATTTGAATTAAGCACAATAGCTGCAAACTTCTTTTCCCCTGCAGGAATATCGGCAGTTGTAGGAGTTAAAGTTGCAGTGGCCGAAAATGAATTTCCGCCAAACTCAAAGTTTGAAAAAGGCTTCCATGTGAGTCCGCCCTGGTAACCGTTGGTGAAGTTGTTTACTATAAAGCCGTTGAAAGTTTCAGGGGTGCCACCGCCAGTGCCTTGAGGAAAAGCCCAAACGCCGGCAACACCGTCTTTTGTGCCGTAGTACTTGGTGCCGGTGGCTTCCAGCACGGCACGAATGTTTTCGGCTACTCCTACATTAACTTCGGGCTGGTCTTTAACCAGGCCATCCTGTATCCATTTTTTATTGGTATTGTCCCAACGGCAAAAAATATCATCGCCATCAACTACTCTTAAATGAGCGTAAGACCCCGGTTCGGGGAGAGGATGCTCTTCCTCCAGCTCTTCAATAAAATCGAATTCGCCTTTGTACAACGCGCTTTCTTTGCCCAGCAAATGGTTGATCACCATAACCAGCAAGTTGAACTCTTCGGCTGTGGCATAGAACCTGGTAGGCACGCCGTTAAGCTCGATCACCCTTTGGGGATCATCCTGCTTTAGTTCTATGTTAAAATTGAGTGACATTTTTAAGAAGCGTTTAAGAAATTAATAGGAATAGAGTGTGGGAAAAGTCCGGCGTTATAATCTGGTAAAAATCCGGTGGGAGAAATGGAGGTGGTAATGAACTCCACCGCAGTTAGTTGTTCATTGCTTTTGATCTTCACCCGGGGCTTTGCGTTCTGGAAAAAGTCGTTACGGCCAATGAGTAAAACACGCCCGCCGTTGAGCTGCACCATTACAAATTTCGCTTTCCGAAATTCTTCAATACGTTTGGCTCTTTCCTTATCATTGCTGGGAAACTGGATACTTACCTTGATCTGGTAGTAGTCACCTGCAGGCGATTCCATAAGATCTTCAGAAAAGCTAACGGTGCGTTTTCCAAAATAGACAGATTGTGCATTGCTCTCCAGTAAATAGGAATCGTAAAAAGGCTGTCCATAATCGGCATAGGAAGGAACAGGTACCGCAGAAAAATCCAGGGCAATTCCACATATATTTGACAGATTTGGAACCTTTTGGCTTAAGATCATTGTAGGAAACCTTTTGCCAAATATATATTAAAAAGTTTGCACAGGTGTTAAATAACGTGTGACAAAATGCACGGGTGCATTATTAAGGGTGAGGGGAAAGAAAAAAGCCCCAATCGGGGCTTTAGTAACTGACCACTCCATGTGGCTATTAGGACCATAAAAGGTGACAGGATTCGAACCTGTAATCTTAATTACCCAATCTCAGTCAGCGAGCGGAGTCGAACCGCATTACTCGTCAATTTCTTTATAGAAATTTTCTTCGTCCAGCTCACAGCTGGCGTACTGGTCGTCGTCGACCAGGATAAGATCTTTTGTCCCGGGATTTAATTTCCAGAGACTTCCGGCTTCCACCTCGATGCCTTCACGGCTCTCCAGGTCGGAGTTGTTTCGGTAAAACTTTGCTTGAGTATTTGACATGATACTTTAAAAAAGGTGGAAGGCGCTGTCGGGCTACTCAAGCAGAAAACTGCATTAATTGACCCCCGGGCCTTACGGACACCGGACACCTTCCATGTTATTATTCCTTTTTTAAACATCTGCTTGAGTTATTCGACAGATGAAAGGTACTAAAAAGATTAGGAAGATTCGTTAATGATATAAATGAGAATGGCCAATGCAATGCAAATTATAGTAATCCATAAAAAGAATTGGAGGGTGTTTTTAATACTGCGAAGGCTCGAATTAGCTTCTCGTTGAAGTATGATCCTGGTGTAGATCAATTCACGATCGCTTCGCTCTTCCAGTGGTTTTTGGGTGAGTTGGTTAATATCCATTTTCAATAAGGTTGTTGCTGGAATAAACTTACAAAAAAAAGCAGTGGTAGGGTACACTGCTGTGCAATTACATAAAGAGCCTGCGAAGTCTGCTGGCGAGTAGTAAGACACCTACCCGTTCTTCATGACAATCTGCATCTTTACTTGAGAGGTAAACCATTAACAGGTTGTCCAGGGTTTCCAAATGGTTTTCCCGGGAATCAATCTCATCCAGTTCACGTAACAATTTTTCCATGTAATTAAGTTTTAAGGTTAAAAAAATCGAACCTAAAATTTACTACAAAGAATTGTCTATGTCTCCTGCTAATTGTTCCTTGACGGCTTCGGTAAATCCAAAGTGAAGCCTTTTGATAAGATTATTGGCATGGCCATACAAAATACGGTTGTGGTTGGGATGACTCTTTTTACGAATCTTGCCTTTGGATTTTGTGTTCCTGGTCTTCATATCCACAAAACGGTGCCGCGGCATATGATCATAATGCATCTGGTTGCCGGAGATCGTGAAGGTTCTCTTATCGTACCAGTCGGCACTGCGAAAACCCCGGCGGCTCATGAGGCTGGTTTGTGCAGCTTTAATGTCTGTTGCTTCCTCCCTTAGTTGCTCCTCTACGAAACGGCCTTTTAGAATGGCTTCGGAATGCTCACTACGACGATCTAATGTATTCATTCGAGTTTAAATTCAAGTTTGTCCAGCTTCCACAAGATCTCCAGCATTTGCCCCACACTGGGTTCAAAACCGTGGCGGTAATGGTATAACTGATCTTTAGTGAGACCTGCCTCACGACCTGCGCTGCGCTTGTGAATTTCTTTTAAGAACAGCTCCCTTATTTCTTTTTCTTCCATTTTGTTTGGCTCTAAATACTCGCATAAGATACGAGTTTTTCACGAGCTTTACAGCGGAGTATTAAAGAAAAATTCAACGCTCCAGCCATTGCACCCGGCCAAACCGGTTTCTGGCTGAATGCTCATGTTCTGGGGATCGAGGTACTGGTTAAAATCACATGCGCCATAGATCTTTTCATCAATGAGCATCCTGGTGAATTCAATCGCGGTCTCCTGGGTACGTTCAAAAATGTCGAGCCATTTATCCTGGACAGATTCACTGTATTCTGTTTTCTCCAGGAAGAAAAAGCCCAGGGAATTATTCATTTTCACATTGTCCTCATTCCCTGAGCTGCGGGCATCGGGCATTACGGCAATCAGGATCTGGTTATCTTTATTTGAAAGTTTATTGAGGTAATTGACCAGTCCGTCTTTCTCAACAACAACAAAAGAGGACTTCACCCCGGCCAATTGCTCTTCTTTCTCCTTGACGTATCGCCTGAGTTCTGAAACTAATATCATCTATTCTTGGTTTTAGCTATTTCTTCCTGCCTCTCACGCTCGGCCTGCGCATCCAGATCACTTTTCCTAATATCGTAGATCCTTAGGATGGTTTCCCAAAAATTGGTTTTCCGCATCTCTTTGAGCGGGCCGAAGACACCGCTGCCGGCAAGCTGAAATTCGATGCTCTTCATTCCTATGCCCGGGATCTTACTTTTTGGTTCGGTTTCCTTCTTCCTATCCTCAGGATCCTGAAATAAAATAGAAAGATCGAGCTCATTGCCCTGGTAAAAAATGGTAGCCGAAAATAAATAGCTCTGGAAACTGGCAAACAGCAGGAAGAAGCCATAAACCTCTCCAAAATGGCATTTTTGGATGTGCTTTAGGTACCGCCCGGCTTTCTCACGATCGTACTTCTTTCCCTTTGGCAGGTAGAAGATGGCCATAAGCTCGTAAAACAGTTCTTTGCTTGGCTGGTTCTCGATTAGGTAATAGATCTCCAGCGCATCCATGTATTGGCCCCAGGTAATATTTTCAAATTCATCTGCAGGGCCTACAAGATCATAATCGCCTGACCTGACCTTTTTGATCTTATTGTCTATGTAGTAGAGCTTCAGGTTTAACTTATCAACTTCCTCATGCTCATCCTTTTCAAAAAAAGCATCTACATAACAAGACAAGCTAAAGAGGTTGCTGTACATCTCCATCCTCTCGGCATCAAGAAGATCTTTTGCAGAACCCTTTTCAAGATCGAGAAGCTTATAGAGCATTTCTATTCTGAAATCTTCATAGGACAGCTCATTTTGCTGGTACCGGTAAATAAGATTGCAAGCCTCCCTGTACTGCCGGGGATCACATTCCCCCAACTCTTCAGGAAGTTTCAAAAACCTGTTGGTTTCCTGGATCTCAAGAGTGATCATAAGCTGATGCGTAGGTTTTTGGAAAACTTGATATTCAGCTCACGAAGCCGTTCCCCGTGAACAGCCATCACCGTTTCGTAGATCTCGGCCTTGTTCTTTCCCTTGATGGGAATGTATTTCCCCGAGGCATCTTTCCGCAGGTATTTGCGAAGGTAGAACCTGAACTCCTGGAGGAACTCCATACGCTCCTTTTCCTGGTTGACTACCGCATCCTTAAGCGTCTCATTGATTTTTTTGATTTTACGCTCCCTGCTCCATGGCCAGAGGTTAAGTAAGAATTGCCCGATTTGTTTTAAAGCTTTCATTTATGTGGTGGTATTATGTTGATACAAAATTGTCATCATCATCAAATTCGAAGTTCGGATCTGTGGTGAATTCTGTTGCCGGTTCGTCTATGGTGTTAAGTGCTTTGATGTGGCTCTCAATAGCCTGAAGCACTTTTTCCGCGTCGCCTTCAAAAGATTGAGCGGTAAGTTCTGCCTCCATTTTTTCGGGAACCTTGGTATTCTTCGAGTTGACCCGTTCCCCGCTGTAACGCTGCAAAATACCTTCAGGCAGGAGCGACACGCGAAGCCTGCGTACTGCCCACGCGAGAGCGAAGAATACGCAAGCTTCTTTAATAAGCTCAAGTAGATCTTTATCCAGGCCTTCTTCAGAATTTGACTTTAGAGCCGTTTTGAGTGCTGCATCCCTGGTTTTGCCTATTCTTGGTACAATGTGAAGCCGCTCGCATTGTGAAAGGCCCGGTTGAAGCTTTAACAACAGAAGACGGGAATTAATGGGAAAGTATTGATCAAAGTCAGAAGTGCTGCGCACATACAGGCGATGGCTTTCCAGGTATGCATCTGTAGCTTTCCATTTTACCTCTCCTTCCGTTTTTACCGTAGGATCAAGTTCATCCAGGACAGCCAGTAAAGCATCAACAGCTCTATAGTAATCTTTCTCCAGGGCTTCATCGCTGCGGTTGATCATCCACTCCCAGGCTGCGGTCTGGTTATTCTCATTCCGCATCTTGCGCCCGTTGGTTGTGAAGTTTACATCTCCTGAAGGAGCATAATGACGAACTGCATCCAACATAATGGCATACCTGGCATTGTAAAGCAGATAGGCTTCATCTTCGGTTAGCGGGGTTTCCTCCCCCTCGACTTGTGGTTTGGCGTATAGGCTGTAGAAATAATCATAGGCAGGCTGGCCAATGATCGATATGATTTCCCTGGTTGCCGTGAACAGCTGACTTTTGATCTTATTGATCTCGATATCTGCATCCAAAAATCCCAGGAGTTCTCTAGGCTCTCCCTTACCGTCTGTAAATAGTAGTTTCATAGCTTAGATCTGGTTTTTTTCACGGTCCCGTTCACTCTTATCCTCTTGTCTTTCCATAGGAGTACGATAGAAGCCGAGTTTTAGTTTTTTATCGGGGAAATTTGCCTTTAAGGCGTAATTGATAGGCTTCATCACGATCATTTCGGCAATGTTGACTCCCGTTTTTAAGTAGTTCACCAGGGCATAAAGTTGTTCACTCCCGGAATCTGATCTACCGGAGGCACCGGTACCTCCAATTGAGGTATGCACTCCAACACTGGCAGATGCATTTTGATCTGCAGTTTCGCCTATTTTGATTTGAGTCTCTACAAATTCCTTAATGTTCTGGTCGATTGCTTTAATCTCCCATCCCTCCTCAAGAAGATTGCTTCCGTCGTGGTTGATGGTCTTAACAGTGTGCCAGTACTTCCCGCTCTGGATCTCCCCGGAGAGTACCTTGGATATCTTCCGGAGGAATTTTGTGCGGTATTCAGTAAGCATTGACTCCTCGTAGTCTTTACCCTTATCTGTACACTGTCTCTCCAAATCACGTTGAACCTTATCCCAGAAACTCTGAGGCGAGGTGATATGATACTTGGCATTGATCGAGTTCTTGGAAAGCGCCTTGAGGATGAGTGGCACAGCTGTAGATCTTCTTATCCACTCCAGGGATCCGTAGATATCGGGAACCGTATAGTAATCTGTACAAAAGCTGTACATGTTCGAATAGTAGATGCTGTTTGGGAATTTGAAAGGATCCATGAACTCAAACAGGTCGTACACCTTGAAGTTCGTAAGATGATCAAGGTGGGTAAGGCTAAAATCATTATAGATCACGTGAGTAGGATCTGGGCTACCACTGTCAATCCTGTATGCAAGTCGGGCTTTTTCTGAAGAAACATGCTCCAATTTTGCCACTTTAGGCGCCCCAAGGCGGGCACCTTTACTTCGATAGTACTTGGTGAAAGCACCCTGGATGTGGGAAACATCGGTAACACACTTCTGAATGTACTTCTCATGATCCCAACTCTCCAGCCATGCCAGTGCCTCGGCATCATCCTGCCAGTTACGTACCAGGACATTCTCTTCAAACTTCTCGGTGTACAGCTTAGGGCCTTCTCCCCACAGCATACCCACCTTCTTATTCATGATGCCTGGCACCTTGGGGTTGTTCTGGATAGTGTTCTTGATAACCGTGGGTATGTTATCATTATTACCGTAAGGATGTATTCCCCAACCATCAATATGATGATTAACTATTGAGTTGTTCCAGTCAAGGGATTCCCCATTCTTAACCTTGCTTTCATGCAGGTCTCGTGGGCTCTCTGCCACCTCAAATGAAAAGACATTGTCTTCTGCCTCAACTAGGGCATTCTGTCCAAAGAATTCAATATTCATCGATAAACTTGTTATTAAACTTGATTAGTAGTGGTAGGTAGAACCATCTGTTCTTACCGTCCTTGATGTATCCTACAAGGACATCGGCTTTATCACTGTAGGCTTTGCTCATACCGGTGCGCAACTGGACACCCTGTACTTTCTTCACCCCCTCGGTGATACCTGCCTTCTCCTGGTACGAGATGTACTCCAGTTCAAAGGGTACACCTGCCTTGGTTAGTTCCCTCATTCTCTTAAGGACAGCATAGAGCTGGGCAGTTCTGGTTGCTTTCATATTACAAGTGTAACCATAGCAAGTGGTTGAAGGTGTGACAAAGGAAACCACCTGTAAACACTGGTGGTGGCAGGCTATTGGTTGGGCATGCCACCACAGGCCATTAGAGGCTGTCTAAGAGGAGATCTCTTCCATGGACACAGGTCATCAAATCATCAAATAAGGTGCTGAAATGACCTAAAACACCCACAAGGCGCGGGCTGCGGAGGGGTCGAGGGGGTCATATCTCTCACCCTTCGAGGGGTCTGCAACTGCCCTCACGGGAGAGAGCGGGACGGGGTCAATCGTCATACAAACCCTTTTGCACTTCCAGTGCAAAGGGTTTGTTGACTGATTCACAGTATTTTAAAAATTCAGCTTTTAAACAAAGGCCGTTTTGAGGTCATTTTTTTCTCTTTTGAGGTAAAAAAAAGTGGTTTTTGTAGGTGAAATCTGCTAAATAACAGGTTAAAAACTCGCATATTATGCGACTTTTTTGTATCTTTAAGTATGTTTAACAATCAAATCTTTGAGTTATGAAAGACTTAAAAATTGCAGCAAAAAAAGAAGCTGCTAAAAATGAAAAGGTGCAAGAGAAAAAAAGCACCGAAGTACAAAAAGCATCTACCACGGTAGACGAAATTTTGAACCCTTCCGCAGACGGAAGAATCAAAAAACTGGAAACCCTGAACCGCCTTGCGGAGAAGAAAACCAAGATTGACAGGAAATTAGATGAACTGGTAAACTTTAACGCCAGTAATGACAATTCACTTTCAAGAATGGAATTTACAGGGGATAGCTCCTACAGGTTCACCATTAGCAACCCCGTAACAATCGGTAAACTTTTGGGGCAGGTAGAGCAGGAACTAAGGGAGCTTAAAGGGCAGACCGAAAAGGAAATTATCGATTTCCAAATTTAACTAATCAAAATACCCCTGAACCATCGCACGGAACAGGGGTATAAATCAAATCTTTGAGCTATGACTAAACAACTCAACACAAGCAAAAGTAATTCTTTAAAGACAAGCGACCAAGTAAAATTAATCCTACAGGAGCAAGGACTTTCAAAGGTTTTTAATTACAATGAATACAGGCTATTCAGAGCAAGAGCCAAAAGAGCATTTAACAAAGCGCAGGCAGTTGCGAAAATGTTTATTGAGGAATACCAGAACGAAAGCGATTTATTAGAATACGAATTTTAAAACCTCCCAAAAATGATAAATACAAATGCACTTTTTGAAATTGCGGAAGTTTCGATCTCTTACAAGTTCGGGAGATACACCGCAGACAGAAACAAAATTTGTTCTTCCTCCTGTGTTTTTGAAATTGGCAGGGAAGTAGCAAAAGACCACATTGAGCACCATGAGTGCTTTTATATAATGATGCTTAACAACAGTAACCAGGTGCTAGGTGTCTCAAAACTTTCACAGGGAGGTATTACCGGCACTTTGGTAGATATGCGCATAATGTTTCAGAACATCATTAAATCTAACGCCACCGCTTTTATTATGCTGCACAACCACCCAAGCGGAACCCTAAGACCTTCTGAAGCTGATAAAAGCCTGACAGCAAAAGCAAAGAAGGCAGCCGAAACACTGGATATAAAACTTTTAGACCACGTGATAATAACATCCGAAAGCTATTTCAGCTTTGCAGATGAAGGAATAATATAATTGTACGAATTTTCCCTGAATGGTGATTTTGAAATAAAAATCGCCCTTCGGGCGATGGCCTGTAACTTACTTCTCCAGTAAGTTTTTTTTTATTTTCTTCTTCTACTATCCAAGTACCACACAACAAATAGTAGAAATCCTTTTCTTCACGCATTATAGAAATGTATTCAGTTAGGTAATCAGGAAGTGGAGCTGGTGGATTCTCCCTAAAATAATCATCCCAGGACTTCTGTATTTTCTCCAGTTCCTCAGGACCTGTAGGAATGGTAACTGTTTTCTTTGCCATTATTTTTTCTTTAGTTCACTCAATGGAACATATATCCAGAAAGGCTCATCATAAGTTTCATCAGCTTCAACATATTCTCCTTCTTCATCCCAATCCCAAGAGGGATTCTTTATCTTAGCTTCTCCGTCAGGATAAATTTCTTCGATAAAATTTTCCTTTCCCTGGTAAAGCACTTCATCACCTGGTTTAAATTTTTCTTCCATTACTCCCATATTCCCTGGCTTAAGAATTTTCCATTTTGGTCGAAATAAATCTTCGTATAAAAACCGTGATAACCATCAATCCCCTCCAGGCAATTATCAAGATTCAAAGTGGTACCAGCCCCATGAGCTTCAACTTCAGGTTCAACACCTACTGATTTGTATAGATCTAAAAATTTCTCCAGGTCTGTCATTTCCCTTATTTGAGTTGATTTAATAGCCTCTTTGGTCATTTTACTGGCTGCAAATTCTTCCACTTGACACTCATGCGGCTCAAAATCTCTTGATCCCTGAAAACTTTCAAGAGAAGGAGGAAACTCCAATGAAGTGCCGTTTTTAAAAGTTACTTTTCCCATACCCAAATATAAACAAATTCCTACCTACTGATCACTGATCACTGCTCACCGAAATTATACCACTTCCGGAAGCACCAGCGCGCCTCCGTCTTTTTTATCGGCAATGCGAACCCAGTCAGGGCGATAGATCAAGTATTTAAAGGCGTCGCTGAAGTTTGTGGAGAACATGGGGAGATTCTTCAGCTGGAGTTTCTTTTCGGAGCTCTTATCCTTTTCAAGCTTACTGGATCCATTCCTGTCCTTGGACATTTTGATCTTAGTTAGCTCCAGGGAACTTTTTAAATGCTTGCACTGGTACTTATCTATTCTAATAATTGGAAGCGGAAGGTAATATTCGCCCAGCAGTTTTTTGGCAAAGGAATATTCCTGTTCCTGGGTGATGGTCTTCTGGTTCCGGGATTTAAGATTTACCGTCCAGCCGGTAGAAAATCCATCGTATTTCTCGATATGATCCTTAATTTCTGTAGCCCAGTCTCTCTTTACCTGCTGGTATTGATTCCCTGAGCGGTCGTAATACATATCGAGCACTTTCTTTTTGTGGCCTTTGAAGAAGTCCAGGAACTGTTTTGCCAGCTCCTTACTCGATTCCGGGGCAATGGTATGCATATCCTTCAAAAGATTGTAATAGCGCCCCTCTGGCTGTCCCAGAACCATAGAACACTGGTTTCCGAAGTCCACCCCGCACTCCAATGGTTTGTTGTGCTGGATATATCGAAGTCCCTGAGAACTTCCTATTCCAATTTTATCTGTGAGCTTATAATTGTCCTGGTAATATTCGATTAAAAGGCCATCATCATAAAAATGATGTTCGCCCAGGTTGAGATAGAATTTTTCGCCGGCACGCAGCTCTGCTTTTAAAGAAAGGATTGCACTTTTAAATTCTTCAATGCCCAGGGAAAGCAGCGCATTTTCAAAATAAACCTTCCGGAGGATCTCTGCATTGGCAAATGTGGAAACAGTCATGAACATGGTAAGATCCATTCGGGATCTCACCCATAGCTCATACCACATCATGTATTGATTCGAAAGGCTTTTTATCCTGGCTTTATTCCTCTGCTTACGGGCCTTGATCAGTTTAATTTTGATCTGGTTGAGCTCCATTCCCGCCTGCAGGGCAGCAAGAACCCGCTCCTTATCCATTTCCTTCTCGTAATTGAGGATCCAGTCGTGCTCCCCATCTCCCACGCGGGGCATGTCACTGGTGATTGTCATGCCCAGGAAATAAGGAGAATGACCAAAAACCGTAAAATCACCACGCAAGGCAGGAAATAATTTCTTTAGCTTATCAAAGTTGCAGTTCTTGGCTTCATCGACGAATAAATGCTGATAGGAGTTACCGGCAAGGGATGAAGGCTGCGCCAAACTGCCTATGTTGAAGAAATGGCCATTAAAAGTAGAAATGGTATGCTTGTAAGTCATTGGCGGCTTAAATGGCTGGTCCCATTTCTTTGGAGGCCGCTCATCGGTCACGTAATGCAGCCCTTCTTTCCAGCCTTTTCTTATCCATCCCTCGATCATGGAGGGAGCAATGTTCCTCACGGCATCATCATAGGTATTGGCTACAAAAGCAGAATAAGCCCTGGGCATGTCATGAACAACATCTATGGCGCGCTCAGCAACAATATCTGTGGTTTTTGCAGTACCACGTCCGGCCAGGGCGATAAGGATCTTAGGGGAAACTATATCAATGGTCTGTTTTGCCCAGCTTCCGTACCGCAATTCGGCATCTTTGGCTTGCTTAAGACTTTCGGGGATCCTCATTCTCGTCGGGGAATATTTGCATCGGTTCCAGGAGTGCTTCCTGCAATGCCATTTGTTTTACTTTCTCAGAAACTTCGGGCAGCTGCATAATGAAATCACGCAGCTCTTTCTTTGGCTGTGGTACCCGGCCAAGATCTTCCATGGAAAGGGTATAGATCTTTGTTGGCCGCGCATATGCTCCCTCGGGTACCGGCTCAGGATCCGGAAGGTGAAGACCAAGCGCCTGCGCCATTTCGATATACATCTTGTTTACCTTTGATGTATCTGCAACATCTTTCACCAGCTGCTGTGCTATAGAAATATTTTTCTCCATGCGCTGCGCCAGGATATTTCTCCAGGCTTCCTTGGAAATATCATTATCTGCATAAAAATATTCCATGGACTGGTTATAAGCCTTGCCTGCCAGGTACCGGGAAAGGCCTTCCACTTTCATCAAGTGGTTTACGATCGCATCTTTACTGCCGTAACGGTCAATGCGTAGATGCATCGCCCTAATTTTGTCCATGAGATCCAGATAATCTACAACCTCCTGGGGAGCCCGGCTCCGGTCCCCATTATCTATAAAATCATAGATTGCGTCCAGGTCGATGTCCTGAATATCTTTATATTTCTGCAGTGCCTTTTTCATTCGTAGTCATCAAGATTTTCACCCGCAAAAAGGATCTGTTTCTTTAGATTCTCTACGTGAACAGTCTCCCTGTTTTTCTGGTATTGCTGCATCGCCGTAAGATTCCCGGCTTTTGCAGTCTCCAGGGATTTTTGATTGATCTCTGCATCTGCTACCAGCTGGCCACGATCGTAATGATGTCTCACCGGGTGCCGGTGATTGTACCAGGCGGCCATAAAATCAGCCTTAGGAATATCCAGGTACTTTGCAATTTGCTCGGGAGAGTAATTGCATGCGGCCAGATCTTCTATTTGTTCAAATTCCTCCTGGGAAAGTCTTACATCTTCAGGCATTACCAGCTCCTTTTTTTACATACTCCTAGAGCTTCTTTCTTAATTCTTTTTTCAGTGGATCTTTTGATCCACGGTAGAATCCAGTAGTTAATAACCCCTTGACTCCACGAATAAGTGTAAAAGATCGTCATGATAAAAATTCCCCATTGCTCATTGGTGGAGGATTCATGTATCCAAAACGGTTGACCAAGAAGCCCGAGGATATATCCCCATCGCTTCCATTCTTCCTTTCTGCTTACGAACCAAATGGCCGAAGCTCCAAATATCATTATAGCTATCTGTGTGATCATTCTTGAAATCGTTTGTATGACTGCCACATTCTAATTACAGCTGCGCTTAAAGCTGCAGCAGGAAATAAGGCTAATTTGTATTCTCCAAGCGAGATCAAACTCACCAGGACCACAATTGTGCAGACCAGGAAGATGAAAAAGCAAATTAGCTCTGCGCCCGAGTAGAACCTGAACATCAAAAGGGCGAGGGTACCAATGATTGAAACCAAAATAACTGTGTGCATAGCTTTAATTTTTTAATTGTTACTGCCTACTGATCACTGCCTACTGATCACTTTTTCCAAATGTCCACCGGCAGCAATTTGCCTGGCTTTCTCCGGGGCAAAAAGATCCATCCTGAAATCATAGAGTCCCTTGCAGTTTGCAAAGGTGTACTGCTCCATTTGTGCATTGTCTGCCCAGTTACCCGATCCCTCAATGACAAAGTATTGAGACTCTCCTCCTTTGGAGGGGCTGGGGGAGGCTTCCAGGAGACAGACTTTGGAATGGTTCCAGCCGAATAACACTTTAAGATTTCCATTCGTGGCCGCTACAGCCAATAACACATCAATGGTCATTGGATTACGCTTTACCATGGAATCTGAAATCAAAAGAGTTATTTCACCCACAAGGCCCGTGCGCTGCAATTCCATTAATGCTTCTATCACCTTTCGGCTAATACTGTACGTGCTGGCAAAAAGCCGGCGCACTGTCACGTATTTACAGACGAAGGGGATAAAAGTGAAAGCATTAAACGAATTGTTTGTTTGCAGGAAGAAAAACTCCTCCTCACTGGGGAGTCGCTTGAGATTTCCCTCCAGCTTATTCACATTCTCAAAATGAGCCAGCAAAAATTTCGATTTGTAATGACGTTCAGGATCTTCCACAGGGGTAGGATCCTTAATAGCCGAAAGATCAAAAAACCTGTTTTTTGCCATTATTTTTTCCTTCGTTTAAAATCAAATTTGGAATCTATAAGATCCCGCTCCAGCACATAGCGCTCTATCTTTTTCGCAAATTCATCTTTCCCGGGGCCCGGCTTCATTTTCTCAAGCTTCTTATTGTCCCTGGAGATATTAGCCCTAAGTGTGGCTCTACGGCTAAATGCCTCGAGTTCATCATAAAGACTTACATCTTGTTCCAGCTTCAACTTCCACAGTTTAGGATGCTTCCCCAGTACTTCTCCAAACTCACCGTAGTAGTTCAGCTCATCAAAAATTGCCTGGTTAAGCTGAAAACTTTTTGCCGCTGCTTCGATCTGCGGAAAATCCTTCTGGGTAATTGGCTGCCCGTTTTTCACCCGCTCTGTGAGCTCTTCATGAAGTTTCTCGAATTTCCTGTGGGCCGAAAGTTTATCGGCTACCAGGATCTTGAATTCATCGGGGCAATCCTCTTTGTCCAGAAATGGAAATTCCTCCCTAAAGGAGGAGTTTCTTACTAGCTCTCCAGATACTTTTTTTTTGCGTCCAGGATAAAAGCCTTCAGCGTTTCGCTTTTTTGATCCTTAGGATCCTCATTGATGTAATCTGAAAGTACAGCAGCAAAAGATTTGATACCATTGTATTTTTCAGCTTCCACATCAAAATCGGCAAGATCTTGTTTCAGGAATTTTTCCTTTTCAGCAGCGGCACCTTTAGCCTGCTCGTCGATCTCTTCCGGAGACATTTTGTGCTCAACTGGATCCTCTTCTGAATTTGGCAATGGTTCTGGTGAAGGAACTTCATTAGTATTTTCAAGGGTGACAGCCTTACTGTCATTAGTTGCTTCTGAAGTTTCTTGAGCACCAGGGTTTATATCAGCAGTTAACTCAGCATCAGCAGCATCCAGCGCAGCGCCAATTTCTTCGGAATCATCAGGCTGTGTTGCGTCTGCTATCGAAGATTTAAGATCTACCAGTAATTGGGAAAATTCAGATGGGTTAACTTCTTTTTCCTTCTTTAGGAATTCCTGAAAATTTTGAATTAAATCCTTGCTGGGTACACCTGAATCCTCTTTCTCAACTCCAAAAAAAGCCCTAATATTTTCAGCAAGTTCTTCTACTAGCTCCTCAGATTCCTTTTCGATTTCGAATTCCATGACAGTTTTTGCAAAGACTTCATTACTGTCATTTTTATGCTCCAGCTTTACCACTTTCTCTCTCCTCCTTGCTTTCGCCACTTCAAGATCTGTGATGTTATGAAGCTTCTTGAGTTCATAGAGAAGTATCTCCAGGCGCTCGGGGGAGAAACCCATTTCATTCATAAACCTCACATTTGAGGCAGTATGATTTTTCGATTTGCGGTAAAGTTCCAGGGCTTTGTTGAACTGCTCGGAGCCTGTTTTTGGAAGATTCCCCAGGAATTCTGTGACTTTTTCTTTCATTTTAATAAGTGTTAGTTATTTACTGTGAATGGTAAATATTGCAATTGCAACTTTCTTATGGTGTGACAAACAAAAAACCCTGCTTTCCGGGGCAGGAAAGCAGGGTTGCCAACACATAAATGAAAGTCCTAGCTTCGGGATCTCTCTATCAAGTAGGTTGTTGCACCGGCCACAAATACCTCGAGGGAAATTGTAGCATTTTGTAGTGCAGTCCAGTCAGTTCCTTCTTTAAGGATGACTTCTACATTCGCAGCTCCTGTAGCAGGACCTCCGGAAAGTACCGCAGGTTCAGCTCCACCGCCTCCAATGATACTCACCACACTTCCATGAGCAAGATCAAGGGATGCAACATCAAGGGCAGTACCAAGCTCATCTGCAAAGGCAGGAAGCTGGTAGGCAGTACCATTAGCCTCAAGTAATGGTAGATTTTCATCTGCCACCGCAAAAGGAGCATCAAAGGTCATGGCACCTGTATAGTTATAAGGAACCTGGTCGGTCCTCATATACTGCTCAAAAACAAAGGTGTGCGTAGTGCCGTCTGAATTATCTGCAAATGTTGGCTTCAGCTTCATTGGCGAACATTTGGTTCCATATACCGTTTTATTATCATCCCTGCAGGTTCCCTGCAGTATGATAAAGCTTTCACCCAAAGCGGCAAGAATGAATTCACGGATTTCCACGCTGTTACCAGGGTGGCTGGCATCAACTTTTTGCATTACGCCTACTGCATCCTCATCTCCTTCAGATTCAAAACCAGAGCCGATTTTTGAAGGAGTAGAATACAATTTGTGCATTGTGGCACCAGGCTTGGTCACGTAGTTTCCAAGCAGGTTAACGCCGCCGGCATCTGGCGCAGGCCAGGCTAAAATGTCACTGGTCTTGATAAGTACCAGATCGGGATCTTTGGGGGTAGGTGCCCCCGCAGATCTTCTCTGCGGTGCGGGCACACTTTTTATTGCTCTCATATTTCTTTTAGAGTTTTAATTAAACTGCAGCTATGGTTCTGCTTACCTCGGTCCATACGCCGTCAAGTCTTACCAACTCTATGACATCGGTTTTAGTGGCCAGTACCGCATTTGCAGTAACACTTACATTTCCTGCCACGTTTGCAACAGTAAAGCTCACACCAGCGGCATCGCTACCGTGGATCTTGATCATCTTGTTATCTACACCATTGATGATCTCATCAAGAGATGCACTTGCAGCACCTACGTAGTAGAACTCACTGGAAGATTTTGCATCTATAATAGTATCTGCAAATTGACCTTCAGCCTGGGCAGAAGAAACTTCAGGTTCTGTAGTTCTCTTCAATTCTTTAAGCTTGCCATCAGGCTGCACATAAAGGGTAAGAGTTCCACCAGATTTCATGTTGAAATCTGCACCACCAGCAAGAAGAATATTTTCATTATTCTTAATGTTGTTGACAGCGGCCAGTTTGGTGTTGCCGGTAATTCTCAATACCTGTCCCTGCTTGGCTCCTTCAATCGCAGCGATATCTGTTTTGAAATCTTCATCGATCTTCACATTGGTGTAGTTCACTTCAAGGATTCCATTTCCAAGATCGAACCCGGGAACGGTAACAGATGAGTCAAAGATTGGCACATCATTACTCCAAACCACCTGCTTCTCAAAACCTGCAGGTTCACCAGGCAACAATTTTGTTCCAACGAACTGAAGACGGATCCCCAGCCTGTAGTCGGCAAAAATGTTAGTTTCTCTCTTCTCGTGAGTAAGCGTGAACCTTGTCTTTTCGGAAGTCTTGTAGTCCATGATCTCCACGTTCTTAGACTGGGTAACAGCCATAAAGGAAGTGTTGGTCATGTCTATGATCTCCTGGAAGATGATGTTAGGGAAATTCACAGGGTGATTTTTGTTGTAAATCGTTCTTCCTTCATCATCGCTCAAGTGCATTTGATAAAGAATCCCCGCTTTCTTACGGTACCATCCAAGTTTCTCTGTAGAGATCTGCAGCTCCAGTCCTGGACGCTTCCTGTCAACCTCTGGGATAGACTTGATAAGGGTATCAACATAATCCACAATATTAGCCTCAGTAACTTCTCCTAAATGGAATGGACGGTATTTCTTCAATACGTCACGATACATCCAGTACAGGTATAAAAGACCGTTTTGAGAGTTTACAGCAGCACCGGCTTTACCTTCTCCATCTGGAGTCTTGGCATAGATCCCGTTGATCTGTGCAATTCTATCGTCCAGCTTCTGTTGTTTAACAAGCTCTGTAAGAAGGAAGCCGATAAATGACATTTTCCAGGGGTGAGATCCATCTTTGTTGTAGATCTGTCCAACCCAGGTATTTTCAATTTCCTGAAGTTCGTACCCGTCAAAGGTGATGTCGATTTTCTTACGGAAAACTCTTCCTTCTTCGGCAGCGATTTTAAAGTTGTTCTTAGGAGCCCAACCTTTCTTTCTACCCTGTACGATCTCATCTGCGATGATTCTTCCTGAAGAAGTTCTGTCAAGTACTCCGGTTCTTCTGGACCACTGGGATGGAAGCTCAGCGAAATCATTGAACAGGCTTTCTATAACCTGCGGATTCTCACGAACAAAATGATCCATGTCATCCTGAAGTAATGGAATAGTACCAGAATCATTAAAATCTGTGGCTTTCATGCCACCGTCTTTTAACCTGGCATTCCATGGACGCTTGTCAAACGCATCCCATTGTTTTCCTGTCCCAAACAAGTGGGTAGAACTGTGCTTCATATCTAGGATGTTCTTTTTTACAACAGCCGCCGGAGAGTCTCCTTCAGGATCTGCCATCAATTTTTTGATCATTTCATTCTGCTTCTTTTGAGCAGCCTTTAAAGCATTAAGGCTTGCATTGATGTCTCCATCTGCAGATTTTTCGCTGCCGTCCAGAAGCTTCTCCTTTTCTTCATTAGAGAGGGAAGTTTCATTTAACATAGCCTCGACTTCAGCTCTTACTTTTTTGAGCTCGGCTTCACGAGCCTGGAGATCCTTATTATCGGCATTCTCCTTAGCAACATCTGCCAGTTCTTTGTTGAGGGCGTCAACAACTTGCTGGGCTTTTTCATCTCCCAGTACTTTTTTTAGCTGGGCGTGCTGGTCATCTTTAAAGTTGACCTTACCTTCAGCTGTCGGGATTTCCGAAATGCCTAGGTAACTCATTAAAAATGCGACGGTAGTCGCCATCTTTTTCCACATGGTGTTTGGGGTTTTTAATTAGTATTTAGATTGGGTAAAATTTTTAAGATCAAGCATGATATCGATATACGCCAGGGCATCCTGGAGGCTACCAATAGCATCGATCATTTTATATTCAAGGGATTTATCTGCATCAAAGGTTTTCCCGGTAAGTACTCCAACTTCCTCTATAAGTCCCGGTCTTCCAAGTCTCACAGCAGCCTGAAATTTTTTAGCTGTTGGCGCGAGATGTTCCTCCCTTATCATGTCGTACTTACCTTCCAGCGCCAGGCGAAAGGCTTCATTCTTATGAGGACTTTCTACAGGGTAGATCTCGTGAAACTTGTAGCCAAGCTTTTCATAAACCTCTTTGGTATCTACGAAGCTGGAGACAACTCCTACACTGCCAAACCTGGCAGAAACGTCGTTATCTGCAATGATCCAGTCGCACACAACTACAAGTGCCCAGTAGTGTAAACTCATGGCGGCATCGGCCAAACCTATCACCGGCTTTTTCTTCTCTTTGGCAAACTGAAGGAATGGTCCAATTGCAGATACAGCCCCTCCGGGACCATCAACATGAAAGACGATTCCCTTAATGTTCTCGTTTTCATTTGCGAACCGCATTGCATTTACGATCTCATCTGCACCGTAAGTACACCAGTCGCCGTATTTCATTACGGCTCCCATCATGTACACATGGGCCACAGTTCCTTTTGGAATGCCTTCATAACCGCCTTCTTCATTCCTGGCCACCCGGCGGCCATTCTTATCTACGAGGGTGAGGATTGCATTTGTATTGACAATCACACTCCCATCACTGGCGATTAGAGTCTTATGAACTCCATTATTGCCCAGGACGAGCTCTTCTCCATTGATGATCTTTTGCACTATAGGCGCAAAGCCTGCAATGCTGTGAACATCAATGAGCCACTGTGCGCGAAATAGATCCTGTAAAAGGGCATTAACCTTCATAATTCTTGGTTTTGAGCTAAAGTATACTGAGGGTGCGGTTTAGCGTGTGACAGGTTTTTAACGGGTAACCAGGAAGAGTAACATAGCCAGGGCACCGGCGCCAAACTTTAGCATATCAAGGCCCAGATCTTCAATACTGTAACGGGGATTCTTCTGGGCTTTCTTGGCTTCATATTGCACCTTATAATTGTTAGCCAGCCTTTCGAGTAGCTCAATTTGAACATCCTTCTTCCCAATCCTGGTTTCATAAGATTCAACCAACTCCTGGTGCTTTTTCAGTTTTAAAGTGTTCACTGTACTTTCTGCCCTCAGGTAGTCCAGCTCATTGAGATCCAATTCTATTTCCTGCACCATCCAAAAAGGGAAAACTATTGGCCTCTTATCTTTCGTATCGTCTTGTGACCATACTTCGGAGGCTGTCAGCATTATTAGTACGATGAACACGAGCGTCTTTTTCATCTCTCTTGGATTTTTCAATGGTGAGTTTTTTATCAAGATCTGCCAGCTCAAACTTCACATCTGCGATATGTTCATTGAGGTAGTGATCTTCAGTCTTTAAGGAATCCAGCTTATTTTCAATAGCTTTTTGCTGTGAAGCAAAATCGGCCTCAAGGATTTTTTGGGAAGCCTCAAGAGATTTACGTTCTGTTTTCTCCTGGACAAGTTCAAATGCCATGTAACCGGTAGCTGCTGTGAGCAGGATCACGGCCACAATTAGAATGAGCTGCAGATTAATCTTCATCTTTTTTGCTTGAAGGTTTTACAATTGGATACTTCCGGTTTCCGCAGGGGCAAGGCTGCGAGGGAGGACAGGTAATTGAACAGATCCCGGGAATTGTGTTAGCTGTTTTCATTTTTGACATATTTGGTACATAGAGAAAAAAGCATAGGCAAAAACCATCAGAGCAATGACCACTATAGCTATATGAAAATAGAATCGTTTTAACATATCATGATGTTTTAAAAGCCCGTCTTTCCGGGCCGTCAATCTTGCCGTAATTTGGGGTGAATATGACTGTATCTGCTTACCCGCACCCCTTTGACTCAACGCATTACAGCGGCCTACATTAGCGATAACTAAGGATTCATAATCGGGTAAGCCCTTTCATTTTTTTCAAACTCTTTTCATCCAACCATTGAAATACTTCTCCTGGTCGGGTCTCTTTTCACAGATTTCTACATACCTCCTGAATTGAAGTCCGTTCAAAACCTTAAGCAGGATCCTGTCATCTACTTTTTTATAGGCTGCAATGGAAACCGGACCTATTTTTCCGTCCACAACGAGATCTGGAAAATCCCGCTGATTCCTGTTCATGAGGTTCAGTGCCTCCTGGAGGAACCGCGGAGCAACACCAACGCCCATGTTAACACCGGTGTCGAACAGCTCCAGGGCTAATTCGTATTTAATAATATTGTCCAGGCCATTAGCCTTCCAGAAATCCCTGTAGTAGATCTCCTCTGCTTGCTGAAGCGTAAGGTTCTTGATATCCAGGTGAGGATAGGATCTTTTGGAGATTCCGTATTTGGTTTCTCCTCCACGATCTGTAGGATCATTGACGTAGCCGCCTTCAATTCCTATTAACTCGATAAATGCTTTTTTGAAGTATGGATTCATGGCTGTGGGGATTTTGGAGCGTCTAAAAAATCTTTGAGATCACCGGTCTTTTCAAAATCAAAAAGTTTTTTCATGATCCATTCCGGCGGGTATTTCCCTTTAGAAAGGATATGCACGTTCTTGGCAATTTTGCTGAAAGGGTAAAGAAGGGAAGTCATTTGGAGTGCAGCTCTAAAACCCGAAGTCACAGCATTCTCACCGCCATGGCTTATGATCATCTCAAGGCCCAGGTAAATGAGCGTGAGGCTTATGATCATTTCTGAAGTTTTATTGAGGAATAGCCTGATATCAAAATTCTTTTTCTTCCAGTGCATGCGGCCTCCAAAGATCATATTGATGATCACCAGGACGATAACCGCATAGAAGAAATGTTCATTTGCAATGTACCAGGCGTGTACTGCGCCAAGTATAAAAGCTATGGGAGAAAATGCTAGAAAAGATTTAACAGCACTCAAGAACCTTTCTGTCCAGGAGAGCTCCCTGTAACCTAGTAGGATTAGGTTGCAGTAAATCTTTAGAGTAAAGATTTTTAAGGTATTCACAATTTGGGGTATTAATTACCCTCCAAACATAAGTGGGGAAATCTGGGATTCGTGTGACAGGTTATTTTTGTGGAAAATCTAACAGGAAGTATCTCAGCTTTGGCCATAAAAAAACCGCCTGGAGGGGCGGTATTGGATCGAGGTGGTACGTTTATTTGTATGTTAGCAAACAGTTAGCGATTACCGTTTTTAAGTGCATTTTCGCTTCTTCTTTTTTTTGTCAATGAAATCTTTCAATTCATCAACCTCTTTTTTGCTTTTGTTCTCTAAGTGAAAAATCTTGTCGGTTTGGTTGTATAAAGACCAAGTTCCGTCAGGATTTTCTATTTTCTTATATCTAGTCATAAGGTTTTTACTTTTGAATATTTTTGTACATTTTTTACACCTCAAGGTTTCATTTATCTTCGAAAATTCATATTCAGTATAAATCGGCCTATAATCCACACCTTCAAAGTTTGGTGAGGAACAAGCGGGTAATCTATTTTTTCTTAAATGTATTTTCATATTTTTTCTAAGTTATAGTTAAACCGATTTGCTAACATCTTGTAAATGCCATTAAAACGGACATTTACAGACGTTCGTTAGCGCAAATTACCTTCTAAACGCCTCAGGCGATCTTCGAGTTCTTTAATTCTTTTTTCATCCTTTCGTTTCTGGTTGTTTTCTCGAACACAACTATTACATCTGTATTGAGGATAAGGAAAGGACGCGTTTGTTTTTACTGTTTTACCTCCGCATCGCGGGCATTTTGGGTTACTGAATAATCCCATAACTGTATTTTTGATTGGCTAAATAATACATCTTTTACTAAAATTTAATGAGTCTGGCGTGCGGCGCTCTGTGGTAGCCGAACAATCAGCCGGCCACCATCATCAAAGATGATATGTCCCTGTTCCATAACCCGATCTCTTATATACGCTGCAGCTTCAAAATTTTCCCTTTTTACGGCTTCCCGTAAAGCAGTCTCCAGTCCTGGAATATTTAGATTATCGATAAGCCGCTTCTCGAGACCACTCACTGCAAGAGGATTTTGCATGTGTGCGCGAATAGTATAAGCCATAGCATCTGCCATATGATCTGAAGAATCAGCAGCTTTTTTTGCCAGGTCCTTTGTTTTTTCAAATGCCTCGTTCTCCTCCAGGATCATGTAGAAGAGGCAGTCGAATTCTTCATTACTTAATTCTTCATAGCAGCGAAAAAAACAGTCCTCCGCATCACCTACCTTAAACCTAACCAGGGGATGAGTGTATAAAGTTTCCTGGTATATGATAAAGCTGGGCCTAAAGCGACGGCGGCGTTCATAGTTGCTTTCCACGAATTCTGCAGCGTGCTGAGCAACACCGAAGAATAATTTCGCTTCAGCAGATCCTGTGGAGAGTACTACGTGTAATGGTGAGCTCATGTCTTCTAATTATTTTCCGGAGTTGGGAAATCCTGATTCTTTTCAAGCCTATCGGCTGTACTGCGCAAATGCTTGATCATGTCGCTTCTTTCAGAATCACTGATGTAATTGGCAATCCCTTTATCATAATGAGGATAAACCAGGATTGTACAACCAAATCCCGGAGGAAGAATGGCTTTGCATTTTCCCATCATCTTACGCATTAAATTTCCTGAGGTCATATACTTTTTTGGCATTTTTGGAAGGTTTTAAATTTATACTTCAAATAATTTAAGTTGATTAGGATCCTCTACTACTTCAAAATCCTCTTTAAACTCTTGCTTCATAGAGCATTTACCATCATTGGAAACTAAACTGTCCAAAATCTTACTAGCCTCCTCATTGTTGCACGCTGAATAATTGTGCACCATTTGCACAAGAGCTATGGGGCAAGCCTTGTCACCGTATTTACAGGAACTGCATTCTCCATCGAATACCATCCCTTCTGAACCATTTGAGAAATACGCCATAATTACTCTTTTACAGGATTAGCATTTTCAGCGCAGGCGCTGCATAGGTTCTCGGCAACCCAGTGACAGGGTTCGCCGGTCTTCTCCATACACTGCAGGCAGTTATCATCTGTACAGCCGCACTGGTGACAGGTTCGCTCTTTAAAACTATCGATCAACTCCCGGGGAATCGGGCCGGCCATGGGCAGACCTGATTGTTCATCATACTCCTCGCCTGGATCTCCACTATCCCACTTATCCATTTTATCCCGATACCTGGGAGAAAACAACAGGAGCTCCACTTCATGAAGCTCTGTACTGTCACAGGCATTGAGGAATTTCTCCGGAGTAACATCTATTACGGTATGGCTTTGAATTTTAGGCATGGCTAATGGATATTAAGGTTAGGATCTGTACCGCCAATGGAACCGCCGCCACTGTCAATTGACACAACCACATCACAAGGCTTATGGCAGTTAAGGCAAACAGCATGCTGCGTTGTGCGCCCAACAGATGTCACCGCGGTACCACAACATTTTGAAGTCAGTTTTTTCATGATTTAATTTTTTAGGTGATTAAAATTTATATCCTATTCCTCCAGATCCCGATCCCTTAAGCTTATCGATATCTGATCTTAGGCGGCCTTCCAGCCGCAGGAGGACAAAAAAGTTCTTGTAGTGGTACTCCAGCTGGCCAGAGACACTTGCAGAGAAGTGCAGCACCTCATGTAACCAGGGAACATTGCGCTGTATCAATTCAAAGCCGCCAAGCAGGAGGTAGTTCCAAACCCGCTCATGATTAAAAACATGACCAACTTTGATCCCGAAAGAATAAAAATCTATAGCCTTGAAATTCTCATAAGTGGCCTGTGCCTGGAAACTGCGATTTCTATATCCAAAATTGAACATGCCATCGTATGCCCGGGGATTTACTGTCCCTTCAAAAAAGGCATTTTTGACATCTATTTCTGTGGAGGCAAAAAAGAAAGTTTCCTTTTCAAACCAGTTCACCTGGGCAAAACAGAAACCCGGTAACAATATCAATATCAAAAGGGTCTTTCTCATTTCAGGAAATTTGCGGGTTTCTCGGTTCGCTTGAAATCGTAGACCCATACCCACGGGTTTGATTTCCAGGAATCTTTTCCGTTGATGGATTGCCAGAGGGAGTTAAATGAATTTACGGGATCGTGAAAATTGTAAATGGGAAATTCGTCTTTCAGATCAACCATATAATTCTTGAAAGCTGTACTATGCCTTTCTAATCCTTCAGCAATAGCATCCACTTCAGAAATATCCTGCAGTCTTTCCACTCTCACATTTGTAACTTCCAGAAAGATCCTGCAGGCGGCTTTAGGCATGTGGATGGAAGGCTTCCAGGGACGGCCAACCAATTCTTTTTTAGGATCAAAATCATTGTCAGCTTTATACTTGATAAAATGAGTAATGCCTCGCTTAAGCATATCCATATAGTCGAACCTGGTTGGAACCCACGTTTCCCTAACCCAAAGGATATCTCCAGGTTTAACTTTTGCCTTCATATAAGCAATATCACCTTCTGGAAAATCATTATGATGAAATCCAAATTCCACTGCAATAGGGTTTGGATTTTTTTCTTTAGTATGATCCCAAAATCTGTTTGTGGTTTTCCTGGGATCTCCCTTTCGGTTCCATGCATCCGGAAATTCATTTTTGGATTCCAAACCTTTAATTCTTCTGGTTTGAGTTTTTCGATCTTCCATTATGGCCTGTACCATAGGAGTGCTGAATAATATAGGTTTGATTGCCATAGATTAGTTATTTTCAAGAGTTGGTAATAGTTCCCGGCGCTCAAGCTTGCCGGCTGTTTCCCTCATGGCCATGGCAGATTCTTCCATGGGGGCCGAGGAGATGTATGTGCCAAAACCTTTCCCTGATTTTGGAAATATCACCACTGTGAATTGATGATCTGGAGGCAGAAGCTTCTTTATCTGCCTGCCAATTTCTCGCATTGAATTTGATGTAGTCATAGTTTTAAAATTTGATTATTAATAATTATTTATTGTTGGCCATCCCTCCAGTGCATATCAGGATCATCGTCATCGAAGCAGCGGCTGGCCACATAGTACATGGCGCCATAAATTGTAGCTCCAACCCCAATTCCTATTAAGATCTCAAAGTATCTTTCTGTAAAAAGTTCTATCATATCAATTGAGTTTTTCATTTAATTGCTGCTCTCTCTTTTTGGCCAGTTTAGAGATTAGGTACATGTGTTTTTGACCTGCATTAAGAATGAGATAACAAAAACGGGAACAGGCTTCCCAAACTTCCTCCCGGGTGTGACACGATCCAATGATAAGTGCGATTTCTATTGGGTTGTATTTCATGATTAAACTGCTTTTTTAAGTTTTTCCGGCGCCGGTTCTTTCATGGCTTTTTGTTCCCGGATGTATCTCTTCATCATTCTCATATTGTCTTCATGTGATACGTTTCCGCCTGCAGGCGTCACGTTATGCTGCTTCATTAGTTGGTTGTTAGATTATTATTCATGCTGCCGGCAGTTCCTTCACCGGTGCCTGGCACGCCAACTTAAAACCATGTTGGCGATGATCACCAGGAAAATAATTCCGTAGAACATTGGCAGGAGGCCATACACTTTAAAGGCAAAGTAGATCACGTGAACAGCCAGGAAGATGAGACCAAGTAAAAGGGTTCCAAGGGCGCCGACTTCAATGCGGGAAACGAGGGTGAAGATTTTTTTCATAATTAATAGATATTAGATTTTAGAATTGAGTATTTAGATAAGGCCGTAAAATTCTTCGTTACCGCATTTTGGACAGACCATTACCGTCCAGTCGCCATCTTGCTTCTTTCCTTTTTCTTCCTCTTTGCCTTCCCACTTACATTTCCTTTTTGTGCATTGGAATTTGGATGGAGTTTCGCCGTTTCTTGTAAATTTTCTTTTCATTGTTACTGTTATTTGCTAGTTGAAAAATGTTCATTGTCCACAGATTCCTGCTCCTGCTTATTATTGATCCATTCAGAAAAGCTGGGATCGTTCATTGGAACCAGCAGCATTTCATTCTCCAGGTAATGTTTAAGAATGAATGGATCTTCATCTCCTCTTATTGAGAAAATGCCGTCAACGGTTTGGCCGTTGTCCTGGGTAACCGCGTAGGTTTGCCCAATCTTCAGGTTTCGGCTGTCGCTTTTAAGATCTGCCGGTACCGCTTTTCTAAATTCAACCAGTTTTAATACTGCCATGGATTTTTTTTTAAGTGCTCGCGCGTTATAGTGAAATCGTGTTTTGTGTTTCAACACTTCAACAGCGTTGATTTTCAGTGTTTTATCTCGAAAAAGGTGTTGATTGTGTTTGAAACTCAAAACAGGTTCAAACAGGTTCAAACACTTCCAACACCTTTTCAACACCCTTTTTTAATACTTAACTTTTTCATTCTTAATACTTTACAAAAGGTGTTGAAACGTTTGAAACTCAAAAGGGCAATTCGTCACCATCCTTATTAATATTTTTGTTTCCAGGGGTGGCAGGGGAGAAAGACATTTTCTCTTGATCTTCATCCTGAGGGTTAGCGAAAAGGCTATTCTCGTTGAGCTGGAAGTCAATTGCGAACTTGATCTCGTCCTTAATTGGGATCTCCTGTATGTTCACCACATAGGCGCTGGTGCTCTTCGAATCTTTCCCTGGTGCCATCCTGGTACCTTTTACATCTTCTATCCAGGAGCTGTCTTTCTTGAGGCTATCCATCATCACTCCTTTTGCCGGTGCGTTATCCCTGTACTGCGTATACCACTGTCTCGATACCCTGTTATAGCAGCTGGTGAAATTGAAATACAGCTTATCGCCCGAGATCTTAAAGTCACGCCCCACCCGAATTTGATCGGCTAGAGTTCCACGCATAGAAGCAAGGAAGCAATCCCACCAGCGGTTGATCGTGCTCGCGCTGTCCATCTTATTCATTTGCATGTCGATGGTCTTCTCAAAATGCACCATCATATCCTGGTGAGTAAAGGTGAAGGGCATGATGTTGGCAAACATTTGGTAGAATGTTCCCAGTACAGAGAGGTTGGCCACCATCCTGCTCACTGCATCTGGCCGTCTTTGCCCCAGCGTAGCTTTAAATTCCCGGAATTTATATTTGAAATTATTTTTTACGGCCGCCCTGTGCTTCAAAAATTCATCTGTAAAAGCAGAGATCCCTTTCTTCGTCATGTCGCTCAACTTCTCGTAGTCCTTGATCTCCTCGTCATTGAACGTAGTCTTGTCCATGAATTCCCAAATGAACCGGGTGATCAATGCTTCCTGGTCGGGCGCATAGTTTCCTGTCATGAGTACTGCAGAAAGAATCGGAATAGATTCGGTTCCTACGTGGCTGTCGATGTTTCCGCGCTTATATCCCCTCCTGTCCCAAAGTCCTTTGAGAACACCGTCGAGCTTTGGATCACCGTTCTTATATTCTGAAAGCTGCGAAATCGTATTGCTGAACTGTGCAAATTCCCGCACCTGGGCTTTGATGGTACTCACACCTCCTTCAAGGTTGATCGCCGTTTGCGGAAATCCGAAAAAGCTCTGGCATACATCGGCCAGCTGATCCTTTCCTGATGATGCCGGTCCAAACAGGAACAGCATAGGGAAGAAATTGAGCTCGCTCACCACGATGTCCTGGAACATAGAGGCCACTGCAAAGAGAATTCCCGTCATCCCGTGCTTACGGTGAACCTTTAATACCTGGGAAGTGTAATTTTCGAAATTAACCTTCGGCTCCAGGCTCACTACTTTCTTCTGCGCTTCGTACTTGTAAAGGTTGGATCTGTAAATCGTGTTGGCCGAAGGGATGTAGTATGACACTTCATCTTTTTCAAATACACCATTCTCGTCCAGCTTGATCACTTCTCCAGAAGGAACCGAGATCTTGTTGTTCCAAACCCAAAAACCTTCAGGCTGCCAGCCTAATACATCGATCTTACGACCGGTGCCCATTCCGTCGAATAAAAAAGTCTTCAGTAATTCATGTTCATTACGGCCACCTTTCCAGCGGAAGTTTCCGTGGGCGGTAACAGCATTCTCAAAAGCCATAGGAGAGTTCATGTCGCTGGACTGCATGTCAAAAATGCGCTGCAGGCCGTGAACATTCTTTATGCGGACGAGCTTCATGGGAAACTTTTCGTCCTGCATGTGCTGAATGATCTCTATGGAAAAATTGCTGACCGATTTGAAGGAATACGGCGGACCGTCTTTGCCCTGGATCCATATCTGGTTGTTCGCCATGAACAGCTGATATTTTTCAATTGTTGGGCGTAATTTGTCCAGAGGTTCTTTTACCGTCGGGGGGAGACGGTAAAATTCATCCTCTTCGGGGGAAAGAACTATTTTTTTAGTTGATTCGGCACTCATCTTCAGGTACGACTTTACCTGGGTGATCTTTACGCCACTTTCTTTCGCCAGCCATTCAGTATATAACCATCGCATGGCTTCATCTTCAATCCTGGCTATAACTCCTGCCAGTTCTTTTGCTTCCTTGGCTACGTCAACTTCATCCTTGCCTTTAAAGTTCTCCTGCATCAGGAATTTAAAACCATCGTCACGGTAATCTGCATTGGTACCAAGATCTGCCAGCGTATATTTTTCTACGGAAGCAGCCCAAAACCGAACGAAATCATCGGGATCAAGGCTAGGGGATAAGAATACCATTTGCACCCGGAAGCCCATTCTAATAAATTCGGGAATGTACTTGAGCATGGCTTTCTTTCCGGCACCGTCGGGATCAAAGCAAAAAACAATTTTATCACACAGCTTCTTGAGCATGCGCATTTGTTTCCTGGCAATCGCAGTTCCGCAGGAAGCTATGGTATTGGGGATCCCATTCTCCTGCCATGCAATCACATCATTATAACCTTCCACGAGCCAGGCTTCGCCACGCTTCGAGATCTCGTCACGGGCTTTGTCCATCCCGTACCAAAAAAGGTCTTTTTTGTACAGCTCACTGTCGGCGGAGTTCATCCACTTGGCGTACTTCTTATCTTCAGACAATCTCCTGCCGGCAAGACCTACAGGAAAAAGTGAATTGCCTTTGCGATCAATAAGCGGATAGATCACCCGGTCATACCACTTGTCATTGTTCTCACTTATAAGACCGAGATCCATGGCGTCTGCCTTCCTTCCGCTCTGGACGCACAAATCATAAATGAACTTGCGCCCTGGTGCGTAGCCTATGCGGTACCGGTCAACAATCTCTGGCGTGTACTTTCTTTTTTCAAATACCTCGATCTTCGCAGGATGATCTGCCGGCAGCTTCTCAAATTCTTTTTCATACTTCCTGATCACCGACTCCAGCAAAGGCCGCAGCTCTTCCCGCTTTTCTTCTTTCTCCAGGTGTTCTTTGGCATACTGACTGTCATCATATTCAATTTCTATCGAATACTTTTTTGCCAGCCACTCAATTGCCTGGATATAAGACATTCCTTCTTTTGCCTTTAAGAAAGAAACTGCATGGCCACCACCCTTCCCTGAAGAGAAACACTTCCAGATACTTTTGGCCGGGGAAACCATAAAGGAACCCGAGTTTTCACTCACAAAGGGGCTTAGGCCTTTCCATGTGGAGCCTGATTTCTTCAGCTCCACAAAATCTTTGATCACTTCAACAAGATCGGAAGCTTCAAAAACTTTTTCTACTATTTCGGGTTTGATAAAGGGCATTTATAATTCTTGCTTTTCGGGGGTTAAAGCTTCGGCACCGGCATTCTCATCTTCATTTTGTTGTAATCGTATTATTTCTTCCTGCAGATCCTGAATTTGGGGGAGAATAGGGGCTTGCATGGCGGCAATCTCTTCGGGGGAAAAGAGGCCGCTATCATGAAAGCCCGCTATCTGTGCATTCAGGAAGTGTATTTTGGACTTCAGTAAGCGTATTTGTACTGACATATATTTGGCTTTATAATTTCCTTTGTTGGTAAAAAACTCCTGTGGACCGGGTTCGGAGTTTTTTCTTTTTCTTACAGTGGTTTTCCCATTTTTGGACAGTTAACCTTACAAACCTGCCCTTTATCTACTTTCTCAAAAAGCACCCGGAGCAAAACCATTCGAACTATTTCTTTTTTGTAGAGATGCAAACATCTCCAAGAGTTACGTCAACACCTGTCTCGAGATACTTCCAGGCTTTTACCTTCATCCTGGCTGAATTATCGGCGTCACTATTAAAGAAGTCATTGAAGATCTTCTCAGCTTCTTCTTTGGTGATTTCTTCTTCCCCTGAAAGGAAGTTGAGATCCTTGCCACCAGGGCCGTTAGGAATTTGATTGACGTTTGATTTGTAAAAATTCATATCTGTAGTTTTTTATAATCCCCGCCGTAGGGGGAGACGGGGATTCAGCAACAATTGCCGGGGGGATTAATTATTTTCTTTGGTGAACAAAACTTTTAGGCCGGCACCAGATCTTGACAGTACCATATGAAGGTTCCACTTGGCTGTATGGGAGATTAGCTTTTTGATTACCTCCTGGTCAAGAGCCTGGTCTGTATTCACTTTAGCTTCTACCACATTCCCGGTAGAGTCGGGATAGATCCTGGCACCAAAGCCGGGTTCAAGGATCTTCTCCAGATCCTGTAGAAACTGTACATCTTTGGCCATGGGTTTTCCAGGGAAAACAGGGGTTGATTTTCTTACAGTTGTTGAAGTCATAATATTTGATTTTGAATTAATACTCTTTAAAAAAAGGCCCGCCGTAGGGGGAACGGGCCAGGTTAGCAACAACACCTATTAAAAGGTGATGGTAATTGAAAGAACGTAGTATTTAGCCGCGGCTAAATGAGGTTGAGATCACGGCTTATGAGGGCCGCTTCCGGTTTTGTTTGTATTCCTAATTTTTGATACAGGTTTTTCTTTGCCAGGTGAAAGGATCCCAGTGGCATGTTAAGCTGGTAAGCGATATATTCATTGGTGTCATGAGTGGCCAGTAATTTGAGGATCTTCACTTCAAAAAAGGAGATCTCCTCATTCTTGTACCGGGGGGCATGGCACAAGATCCCTGCACCGGGACAATAATCCCGCGCCTCACATTCACTGTATTCTCCTTCTTGTAATTGGAAATCGGTCACATCTGGAGTGAAGTCCAGGCCACCAAACCTGCAGCTGCCAAATTGGATTCGCCGCTTGAGTTCAGAATGCGGGTACCATTCATTGAGAATCTTAAAAGTTTCGGGCTCTTTTTGAATAGCCTCGTCAAGAATAAGGTGGTGAGAATAAGGAGCATCCTTGAACTCCTTCACCTTGCCGGCACTCATCACTTTAAATTTCCCGTGGGGCCCGTTAAAAAATTCGATCGAGTTGCAGAGGAGGCCGGGGTACACCCGTAAGCCTGCGGTTGTTGATGTGGTTGTTGAAGTCATAATGATTTGATTTAATTTCCTGTTGCCAGTTGCTCCAGCTTCCTTTGCGCTTTTCGATTCTCGCGTGCGAATTCGAGAATCACGTTAAGGACCTGGACGTTTTTTGTTCGGAATAGTTTTACATCCTTCACAACATTGTCTGAGACAATGATTCCATTCTTTTTGCAGCGTTCTATGATCACATCTGTGTAAAGCCTGGGGATGTGGTTTTCAATTAATTCCACAATCCGCTCTGCTTTGTGCGATTGCATTTTGTATAGCTGCGTTAACTTATTTACTTTTGTGTTCATGCGTGTTTGAATGTGTTTTCAAATGTAAATACATATTTGCATTAAAAAAAGAAATTAATGCAAAAGTGCATTAATTTATAATTGTTCTAAATAATGAATTTCGGGGAGAGAGTAAGAGTATTAATGAAGCAGCGTAACCTTAAGATTAAGGAGATGGCTGCGCAAATGGAAGAAAATCCTACTTCGGTGACCAGCTACCTCAATGGAAACCGGAAGCCCAGGGTAGAATTCATTTGGAAGCTAATTGACTTTTTTCCTGAAGCCGATTTGAACTGGCTCTTTAGGGATGATGCTTCGGGCCTTCACCCCTCGCATGAAGAAAAACCGGTGTACTCGGTACCCAAAACTCCGGAGACCGTCATCTCCAATATTGAAGGAGATTTAAAAGAATTGAAGGCGCTTTTGGCACAAAAATGACACAAAGCCGCCGCTAAACCCCGTGTTTACTAGCTGTGCTGAATCCCTCCGGGGTCACTTTTAAATATTGTAAAAGCCTGTAGATGAATTCTACAGGCTTTTTTTATGTTGTTCTCTCTTATACAGATTAACAGATCAAATGTAGAGATGTCGATTCTTCTTCAAAAGTTATATTGTGCTGATAAATAGCTGTTTATCTTTTTAATAGTTCTTTTTGATATAACTTCTTAAAATTTATAAAATTGACTTGCTGCTTCTCCTGTGTGAGGAATAATAAATTTCACTTTGGTATGATGATAACTGAGGATTTTTTCAATAAAAGTGTGGAAATCAGCCTCTTTTTGTGGAATAAGATATTAATAACCTTATATATTTGTAAGTTTTTTCCTCATAACAAATTACGCTTTCCTCTTTAACATAAGTTTAACTTTTTAAGATATTCTTGGGAGAATGGTTGTTTTGAATTGAAACTACCTAGAAGTAGGTATTGTAGTTCATCGATTCGTCGATCTGACTGTTGGCAGGGAATTCATTTT
Source organism: Salinimicrobium sp. WS361 (assembly GCF_050750585.1). Classification (NCBI taxonomy): domain Bacteria; kingdom Pseudomonadati; phylum Bacteroidota; class Flavobacteriia; order Flavobacteriales; family Flavobacteriaceae; genus Salinimicrobium; species Salinimicrobium sp. WS361. The sequence goes on along the minus strand of NZ_JBOJLM010000007.1, from coordinate 75,995 downwards.
AAGTAAATTAGCATAGTGAAAGAGATAAAGATTAAAAAAATTTACCCTACTACTTCTTTCAGGGGAATTCAATTTTTGAGTTCCAATCATTTCCCCCTTTTATTATTAGATGCTGTATTGATGGTGCCGAAAATGTCTTTGCCCCAAACAAGGATGTGTAAACTAAATTTTTAACCTTAAATTATTTTTATTATGAAAAAAGTTATGTTAAGCGCAGCAGCGCTAATGATTGGGGCAATTGGATTTGCACAAACCGGGCCGGCGGCATCAGCAGTTACACCGGTAACAGGTTCACCGGTGAATGCTAACGTAGCGGAATCTGATCAGTGGGGAACAGATCAAAGACTTCAAATTATACAGGTGGGTGAAAGAAACTCAGCTAGAGCTACCCAGTATAATGATCTGGGATACGACAATAATGAAGCTTTTATCCAGCAGGCGGGACCAAATGGATATTGGTTTGGTCAGAGTTATGCCGACGATAATGTCGCAGAGGCAATTCAACAAGGACGGCAAAATGAGACTAGCTTAATTCAAAGTGGTTTACGTAACAATGCCATGAGTGAGCAGGGCACAGGTTCTGGAAATTCTGAAGGGAACAGGGTTAATATCACTCAGGGAGCAGGAGATTTTCTTCTAGAATTTCCACCTGTAGGTTCTTTAAGTTCTGACAATTTTGCTTATGCATTACAAAATGGTGATGACAACAGTGCAATGATTAGCCAGGATCATGACAAAAATGAAGCGGATTCTGATCAAGATGGTGATGAAAACGCAGTACAAATTACTCAAACTTCTAATAGGTTATTTGCGGCAGATGGTCATCTAGCTGATGTAGAGCAAGATGGGTATGCCAATGAGGCTAAAGTTGAACAAAATGGTGATGGTGGAAGTAATGAGGCCTATACTACCCAGGAAGGAGCATATAACGATGCTTACCAAACTCAAACTGCAGAAGGTGCTGGCAGTGCTGTTAACGTAGCAACCATTGAGCAATTGGATTCTTATAATGCAGACGCCTATCAATCCCAGGATGGTGAAGGCAATAATGCTACTATTTCACAAGAAGGAGGTGAATGGTATCCTGATTATGATTCTAACTATGCTGAACAATGGCAGGATGGAGATAACAATACAGCTTCCATCACACAAGATTTTGATAGTAATAATGGTCCTTGGCCTCCTGCAGAGTCAGATAACTATGCTAAGCAATATCAAAATGGTGACGGCAACGAAGCCATTATAGACCAGGATGGAGAAGGGAATAAAGCTTACCAGAAGCAATGGGGTAATGATAACTATATAACTTCGGAACAGGATGGTCATAGCAACAATTTAGCTGCCTACCAATGGGGAGATGATAACTATGCTATCACTCAACAAACAGGAAGTGAGAACCATGGGTTAATCAACCAAACTGACGGTCAGTATGCTGATCTTTACCAAAATGGTAATGGTAACTCTGCAAATATATTCCAGGCTGGTCCAGGTGGAGGTTCTTTCCTTGGTTGTTCTTTTGGACCTCAATTGGATATTCCTAACCCTGATTATGTTGATCCTATCACTGTTAGTGATCCTTGTGCAACAGGAAACTGTAACTAATAATTGTGTTTTATATGTAAACAGAAGGAAAAACATTCCTTCTGTTTACTTTTTTCATAAAATTTGATAAATTTATTATTATGAGAGTTCATGTTTTTATAAAAATGATTTTGTCCTGCTTTCTGCTGTCTATGAGCTCTGGAGTTTTAGCGCAGACTTACATTAATGAAGAAGAAGTCGATCAGAAGGTACTGGAGGCCAATTTAAATGGTTTGATAGGCGGGATATCTATAACTCAACCTAATTTTAGTACGGTACAGGGAAATGCGGTAGCTTTAAAACAAATAGGGGAGTATAATCAAGCTGAGATTCGAACTCAAACAACTTCAAGTGAAATTACACTAACTCAGAATGGCAGGTATAATTATACTAAACTTGATTATATAGCTAATACAGCTATAGCTAAGCTTCTTCAGGAAGGTGATAATAATCAAATTAGGGATTATGTGAACGATGCAGGAACAAATATCTCACTTGAACTTGAGCAAAGGGGTGACGACAAGGTTTTTGAGAGAAATGGGGCTAACGATCTTACCCAATCCTTAAAGTTCATACAAACCGATGCCACGCCTTCACTAATAATTAGAAGCTATAATTAATATGAGAATTAGGAAAACAAATATTGTAAAGATGTTTATAGTGTCTGTGGCGCTTCTTCTTTCCGGTAGTTGTTTTTCGCAGTTTTACAATAAAGAGATTGTAGCTAAAATTAAAGTAGAAGACAGAGGTGAATTTTTAAATTTTAGTGCAACTGCCGAGAATGTGACTCCTGCGGGACATAATTTAAGGTATGATTTCACGCTCTTCAAAAAGGATGGGGCTGGAAACGTTACGAAATCCAACCAGGGAAACCGCTTCTATTTAGAGCCAAATCAAAAAGTTATTCTTTCCTCAACACAAGTCAACAGGAGTGATGAAGGGGGAATTATTCTTCTTCTTATGATTTACGATCAGGATGATAAACCAGTTGGGAAAGACAGGCTGGAGTTTAAAATAACAGAAGAATCTATTCAGGAGATAAAGGAACAGGAAAAGCAGGTAATAGCGCTTCCAAAAGATCAGGCCAAACCACAGGACGGAGTAATTATTAACGGCCTTGTGATAGAAAATACAATTACTAAGGCAGGACGCGACTTTTACCGTTATTTTTATTCAGAATACTATAACCGGGAAATTGTGAGTCCCCAGAATATTGAAATTGAAGAAGTGCCGGGAAGGGGTAGAATGACGCGTATTTCTGTGAATGTGGGAGATCAACTTGTGATGCGGTTCTTCGCCCAACCTAAAAAAGAATACCTCAAGCAAATGGCCAACGTAACACTGGCTCGTGTATTAGCTCAAATACAGAGACTGGAACAGCAGGCCAATAATTTTAAACACTATTAAATTTGATGAAAAAATTACTTTTACTCAGCTGTTTATTTTTTTTCGGCTTAAACGTTCAATGTCAACAACTCACTTATCAACCTACCAATCCTGCGTTTGGGGGTAATTATCTTAACTATAGTTGGATGCTGGCATCTGCTACCGCGCAAAATCAATTAAAAGCTCCCGGAAATCAGGCTCAACAGGAATCTGAACTCGACAGGTTAGGAAAAGATATAAACCGACAGATCCTAACACAAATTTCACGATCCCTCTTACGGGAACAGTTAGACGGGTTTCAGTTTGATGAGGAGGGAACCTTTACTTATGGATCTTTAAGTATCGAAATATATGAAACCCTGGAGGGGTTGGTAATAAATATTTTAGACACCTCGACGGGGGAAGAATCACAAATAGTTATCCCAAATAATTAAGCTTTATGAACAAGACCTACCAGGTAGTGCTATTTCTTGCAATTAGCACTCTAAGCTCTTGCGGGGCATACTTCAATCAACCATTTAATAATGACCCGGCCCGACCGGGGGAGAAATCTACAAATTCACATCTTTTAACCAGCCTGCCTCCGGCTAATGATCCTGTTGAAGTAGCTGTTTATAACTTTAGTGACCAAACGGGGCAATACAAAGCCGTAGAAAATGGCTCTACTTTTAGTACAGCCGTAACCCAGGGCGCGACTACTATTTTAATCAAAGCTCTGGAAGATTCCGGATGGTTTATTCCTATTGAGAGAGAGAATTTAAGTAACCTTTCTACCGAAAGAAATATTATAAGAAATACCAAGCAGGAATATATTAAAAACCTGAATCCTAATGAACCACCTTTACCAGCTTTACTTTATGCAGGTCTTATTCTTGAAGGAGGTATCATTTCCTATGATACAAACATTCTTACCGGTGGAATAGGAGCAAGATATTTTGGTCTGGGAGGTTCAGCTAAATACAGGCAGGATAGAATTACAGTTTACTTAAGAGCTGTTTCAACAAATACAGGAGAAATCCTCAAAACTGTATATGTTTCAAAGACCATACTTTCTCAAGGCCTGGATGGTAGTTTCTTTAGATTTGTGAAGTTCCAGAGATTGCTTGAAGCAGAAACAGGAATAACTCAGAACGAGCCAGTACAATTAGCAGTACAGGACGCAATAGAAAAAGCTGTAAGAGATCTTATTCTTGAAGGGGTTAAAGATCGCTTGTGGGCTGCCCAGGGAGGTAGGGAGGTAAACCAGCAACTGGTAGATAATTACGTGGCCGAAAAAAAGGCAGAGGAAGACATGGGCTTGTATGACAGGTTACTTATTGAAGATGTGCCAGAGAATAACTTAAGTTTTTCAGGTGGTTTATCTTTAATGGATGGCGACTATTCAAATAAAGAACCTGGTTATTTTGCACGGATTGGGTATCAAAAAAGGCTTTTTCCGAACCTAAGTATAGGTGGAAATTTAAATTACATCAGCCTCGATAATGGCAGGCAATTTAAAGGAGAGTTTGCGGGAGTAGATATTAATGCGAGATTTAACTTTTTGCCAAAAGATGATTTTGCTCCTTTTGTATACGGAGGCCCCGGATTTCTTATGGAGCTGGGGAATCCGGATCTAGCCACTGATGAGGAGAACCTTGAATCCAACTTTTTTAAATTTCAATATGGGGGCGGATTGCGATACTTATTTAATTCCAGGTTGGGTGCACAAATTTTTGCTGAACATAATCTTATTACAAATGATAAGCTGGATAATTTTGTCCATGGAAAAAGAGATGATCACTACTTCAATTTTGGTTTAGGCCTAAATATTTACTTTTAATTGATTTGAACTTGTAGAACTTATGAAGACATTCTTAAAATATATTACAATTGCAGGTTTATTCTTCCTAATAGGTTGTTCTGAAGATACAGTCGGGGAATCTTTAACAGGTAGTATATCTGGGAAAGTAGTTGAACGTATTAGTAATGAACCTCTCGAAAATGTCAAAATTACGACCAGCCCTGCTTCAAGTACAGTCTTTACAGATGAAAATGGAGAATTTGTTATTGAAGATGTTCTTGTTGATCAATATTCTGTCAAGGCTGAAGTTGAAGATTACACTACTACTTTTGAAGCAGTTACGGTAACCGAAGGTGCTACTTCAAATGTAGCTTTCGAATTATTGAAATCGGGTGCAAATAATAAACAACCATCCACGCCACAACTGCTTTCTCCCGAAGATAATGCTGAAGAAGTTGACATGACCGCAGAATTTGTGTGGAACTCCTCAGACCCTGAAGATGATGAATTGACTTACGAGCTGGAGTTGTGGAATAACGTGAATGATGAAGTGTTGACATATTCAAATATTAAAGATACTACCTATACCGTGGAAGGCCTTAATTCTGGCTACAGGTATTTTTGGCAGGTAAAAGTTTCTGATAGTATAAACGACCCAGTTCTAAGTTCATTGTATTCCTTTAAAACCAGAAATGTACCTGAAAGCAGGGTTCTGTTTACACGCCTTATCAATGGTAATAACGTGATCTTTTCCTTGAATTCTGAAGGAGAGGAATTTCGTTTAACTTCATCAGATCAAAACAGCTTTAGACCTCGTAAAAATAATTCCGTGAATAAAATTGCCTTTTTAAGGGTTGTTAACGGGCAGACCCATCTATTTACCATGAATCCCGATGGTTCTCAACAAAAACGTATCACTTCAAATATTCCGGTGAATGGTTTTAATCTAAATCTGATTGATTTCTCCTGGGCCGATGATGGAGCAGCACTGGTTTACCCAAATTTTGGAAAGCTCTACAAGATAAATTCTGCGGGTGGAGGTACCACTTTAATATATGAAACACAAAATGGCGATTTTATAACAGAAGTAGATGTAAGTGAAGATAATGGAACGATAGCCTTGATTACCAACAAAAGTAATGGCTATGATGCAGATCTATTTACTATTAATTTCGAAGGGGAAATTCAGGAGATGATCTTGAATAATGTTGAAGGGGCTCTGGGAGGTTTGGATCTTTCTTTGCAGGGGAATAAGTTACTATATACCTATGACAGTTCAGGTTATAGAAACGATTCCTACCGGAGACTTGATTCAGACTTGTTTATATATGATTTTTCCACCAGGCAATTTCAAAATCTTTCAGTAGAAAAACCCGATGGAACTAATGACCTTGATCCAAGATTTTCTCCTAATGAAGCTGAAGTAATTTTTGTAAATACCTCAAACGATGATTTATCACCCAAAGATATATACACCATGCCTGTAAATACTGGTAGTAGTACAGGGGATGATGACGATAGGGAGGTGCTTATAGAAAACGCGGCTATGCCAGATTGGGAATAATAGAGTAAATAAAATGCTTTAAACAGGAATGCCGGGAACACAGAGTTTCCGGCCTTACTGTTTTTATTAGTACTTTTCCTGGTCTTTAAGTAATTTTTTCAAATTCTTATTGTGTCCGTAGAGCACCATGATATCGTGTTTGTGCAAAACAGTTTTTGCCGAAGCTACTCCCTGTACATTCGAGACATCCCGGTTTGTTCCTATCTCGTTCTTCTCTCGGGTGATTTTGATTGTAGTTAGAACAATAATATCATATTTTCTCTTAAGGCCTATTTCCTCGAGAGTTCTTCCATCAAATTCGGCAGGGATCTCAGTTTCTATAATACTGTAGTCGCGGTTGACTTCAAATGAATCTACCACCCCATGTAGATTGAGTTTTTTTGCCCACCTTTCAGCGGTTTCTTCTTCGGGGTGTATGATTTCATCTACGCCCATAGCTTCGAGCACCATTTCCTGAAGCGGGGAGACTGCCCTGCTTATTAATCTTTTCACACGTAATTGCTTCATCAAGGCAGTAGCCATGATATTTGAACCTTTATCTTCACCAATTCCTACAATTACAATATCAGTATCACTAAGGGGTAGACTCGAGACTGCAGTAATATCTGTAGAGTCCAGATTAACAGCATGAGTGATCTTGTCTTTAATAGCTTCAACCTTGCTCATGTTCATGTCTACACCAATTACCTCATTGCCCATTTTGGTAAGCTTTTCGGCAAGGGAGGCTCCAAAATTTCCCAATCCAACTATTATATACTTCATAAGTTTAGTTCATTAGTATATCCTCCTGCGGATATTTATAATTTAGATATTTCACCCTTCTTAAAAGGGCAATTAAGATGGTTAACATACTCACCCGCCCAATAAACATGGTAGCAATTATTACCATTTTTGAGGCCTCGCTCAACTGCGAGGTTATTCCAATGCTTAAACCCACAGTACTGTACGCCGAGAAACACTCAAAGGCAATGCTTAACAGCGTTTTTTCCTGATCAAAAGATGCAATTAGAAAAATGGCTGTTCCTATGACCAAATGGGAAAGGGAAATAATAGCAAAAGCCCGTCTTATAGATATGTCCGATATCTGCCTTCTAAAAACTTCTACCCTGTCCTTGCCTCGTGCCAGGCTCATAAAGTTGAGCGTAGCAAGCGCAAAAGTGCTGGTTTTAATTCCACCCCCGGTAGAACTTGGAGATGCCCCTATCCACATGAGAATAAGAATGATCATTAGTGTAGAGAAGTTGAGAGCAGTCATGTCCACCGAATTAAACCCGGCTGTTCTGGGAGTAGCGGCTCCAAAAAAGGAAACTACCAGTTTGCCAAATCCCGAATGTTCCTCGAGGGTGTTATCGTATTCAAAAAAGTAAAATAAAACAGTTCCTGCCACCAGCAATACTGAAGTAGTGACAAGCACGATGCGGGTATTAATATTAATTACCCAGGGAACATAAACTGAGTTAGCCGGATGTTGAATTTTGACGTACTGGTTCTTGAAATAATAGATAAAATATTTATACAAATTAAAAAGAATAGGAAATCCTATTCCTCCTAAAATGAACAGCGTAACCATTACTAGCTGAAGCGAGTAATTAAATTTAAATTCAGGTTCATACAGGCTGTTCTCCAGTGTTGAAAATCCGGCGTTACAAAAAGCTGAAATACTGTGGAATATGGAAAAGAAAACCTGATCTACAAATCCCTTTACAGTGTTTGGGTCTAGATTTATAAAAACCAGTAGCGCCCCAATAGCTTCAATAGCCAGGGTGAGCAGAACAATTTTTTTCAAGACACTAAAAACCTCCCCGATCTTTTCAGAATTAGTCATATCCTTCAGCATGATCTGGTGCTCATAGGAACTTTTTCCGCGGAAAAAATAGGAGAAATAACTTGCGAAGGTCATAATGCCCAGGCCCCCGAACTGGATTAGGATAAGAATAATGGTTTGCCCCAGGCTGGTGAAATAGGTGCCGGTGTCAACTACAATCAAACCGGTAACACAAACTGCACTCGTAGCTGTAAAAAGAGCGTCTACAGCCGAAATTCCTTCATAGGTAGCTTTGGGGAGCATTAAGAGTAAAGTCCCCAGGAATATCATACCCAGGAAACTTGCCATGAACAGCTGCGCCGGGTTGAGTAACTTTCGGTTGAAGTTTATACTGATAGCTGAAAATTCCCTAATAAAGTAAATGAACAGGGCAAGATATAGCCAGCCCATGTTATTGAAGAACTCCAGGAACGGAAGAAGCCTTAGGGAAAGATCGAACTTCACAAAGATCAGGAAAATGTTTAGCAAGAAGATTGCGCCATCAAAAAACCGAACCTTTAGAGGAAATTTCTTTCGTGAAATTCCATACCTCACCAGAATTGTTGTACTTCCAATGAGCAGGGCTACCAGATAAAAATCGGTAAGATAAAGCTCTGTTTCAGATCTATGGGTGAAACCCAGGTCAAACACAATTAAGCAGACAGTGAAGAGACTTAATGCGAAGGAGAACTTCTTTAAAACTCCGAGTCGTCTTTCAATATTGTCCCGTTTTTGAAGGTTTGAAAAATTCAAATCTAACGTGTTAGGTTTTTCCGGTTTTGATGGACTAATTCCTCAATGTCACCCGTAGTATCGCCTTGAAAATCGAGATTAACCATGGTCACTTGTGTTCTATGAAGAATGTTGATCTTACTGTTTGGATATGCCGGGGTTCTGTTGTCCATAAAAGACAACAAAGGTAAATTGGATATTATAAGGAGAGTGTAAAGATTAAGAGATAGGTATAAAGATTTTATAAAGATTATAAAAACCTGTAGCCTACGCCACTTTCGGTGATAAAGTGTTTGGGGAGATTGGGGTTCTTTTCAAGTTTTTTTCGCAATTGTGCTATAAACACCCGCAAATACTGGGTTTCTGTTTGAGCTCCTGGTCCCCAAATACTTTTTAGCAGGTACTGGTGAGTAAGTACCCTGCCCTGGTTTTTTGCCAGCAGCGTTAAAAGATTGTATTCGGTAGATGTAAGCTTCACCATCTCCCGGTCTTTATAAACATTTCGTGTAGTTAAATCAATTTCCAAATCGTCGGCACAAATTTTCTGTTGCAGTTCAATATTTTGGTTAAGTCGCAAAGAAGACCTTATTCTCGCTAAGAGTTCACCCGTTCTAAAAGGCTTGGTAAGATAGTCTGTCGCACCATTATCCAGGGCTTTAACAATATCTTCTTCAGAATCTAGCACAGAAAGAATGATCACAGGTTTTTCGTACCAATTTCTTAGATCCTGTAAAATTTCATGACCGCTCCTGTCGGGAAGGCCAAGGTCCAAGATGATAAGTCCTGGAGAATGATTAGCAGCCAGATGCAGACCTTCCATTCCATCTGCTGCCTGTATGACTTTGTAATCGTTACTTTCAAGAATAATTTTAAGCAGCTTCCGTATTTGCGGCTCATCATCAATAATCAGGATTTCGCTTTTATTCATCATGCATCGTTGTTAATCTCGAAGTTTCAGCAGGTATCGTAATGGTGAATTTTGCACCGCCCGAAGGTAAATTTTCCAGTTTTATTGTTCCGTTATGCGCCTTAGTAAAACCTTTTGCAATAGAAAGCCCTAACCCTGTACCTCCCGTTGCGGTCTTTGGAAGCCTGTAAAACTTCTCGAACACCTGCTCGAGTTTATCTTCGGGGAATCCGGGGCCATTATCGCAAATTTTAATGATTAAATGTCCACCTTCAAAAGTAACTGAAATATTTATTACAGAGCCGGCAGGGGTGTACTCCAGTGCATTGTGAACAATATTGTGTGCCACCTGTTCAATTAATGGGCCGTCAATCTTGAATAAAGGAATTTCTTCGGAAGCTAACAGGTTAATTTCATGAGTGTCTTTCCGGTTATTGAGCATTACGGTGTGAATTATATCCTGAATGTCGTACCAGTCCAGCTGAAGCCTGAAAATGTCCGATTCCAGGCGGCTCATGCTTAGAAGGTTGTTTACCTGCCTGTGAAGCCTGTTACCGGCTACGTCAATTTCGCTGTACAATTCGGTTTTACTGTCTTCCGAAATTTCGCCGGAATTCATTTTCAGAGTATCCACAGCGCCAATAACTGTTGCGATGGGAGTCTTCAATTCATGCGATAAAGAATTTAGCATGGTACTGTAAAGCTGTAGCGTCTTTTCTTTTTCCTTTCGCTGCCTTGCCACAGCTTCAACCTTTCTTATTCTGGATGTAAATACGCCATTCATCACCGCAATAACAAAATACATAAGAAAGAGCAGGGCATCTTCGGGAGTGGTAATGCTGAAGGTAGATCGGGGCTGAATAAACAGGAAATTCCAAATCAATGCACTCACAACAGCTACGATCACTATGGGGAAAGTCTCCAGGAACATTGCGAGAACTGAAACCGCCAAAAGTAAAATAAGAGCTACAACATGATAACCAATGATGTTGATAAATAAAAAGCAGACCAGGGAAACAAGAAAAATGCACCCCAGGCCAATAGTGTACTGCAGGGTTCTATTACTCTCTATTTTCTTCACAAGCTCCACGGGCACAATTTTATCCAAAGATAAAGATGCCTTTTGAGTTAAGTTGGTAATTTTAAATTTATGTGATGTGGGAGGAGGTTATTGAAATATCAAAAGCCAGGCTTTCTTACAGGTTAATATCACTGAAACGGCGATATAAAAAAGAGGCTGTCTAAAATGTACATTTTAGACAGCCTCTTTTTTAGTTGAAAGACTGGAGGGGAAGCGAAGATCCCAGTCAAAAACATTTGCTGAAAATGCCATTTTTGACACATTAGGCATAAAGTCCCGGCATTTAAGCAGGTTCTTTTTTTACACCACCTTCCAATGCTTTTATCCCTATCTGTTGGACGGATCCAGTTGTGTGTCAGGCATTTCGTTGCCCTTCTCTTTCAAAAATGTCTCAAACCAACGCATCATTCTGAGATTGAAGTCATACCTCGCGGTAGCTTTTCGGTTTCCATGACCTTCTCCGGGGTAAAGTACAAGCCTTACGGGAGTGTCGGTCCTGGTCTTGATGTGGCGATACAGCTCATAAGACTGCCCCGGGTCTACACGCGTATCTTCTTTCCCGTGCAGGATCAAAAGAGGAGTGTGGGCCTGGTCTGCATAAAAGATAGGGCTGCGTTCTAAAAAGAACTGGTAGTCATCCCAAATCCTTTTTCGGCTGTGCACCAAAAACATCTCTTCCGGAATATCACTGGTGCCCCACTTTGAAATATTGTTACTTATTCCTACCGACATTACGCCTGCAGCAAACCTGTCGGTATGACGGGTAGACATCCAGGCCGTAGCGTATCCACCGTACGATCCGCCGGTGACGCCAACTCTGTCTCCATCTACATTTTTATTTTCAATGAGGTAATCTATTCCATCAATAATATCATCAAATTCTTTTCCGCCTGGGTCTCCCTGGCTGGAAATAGCAAAATCTACTCCGCGGCCGGTACTTCCTCTGTAGTTAGGATAAAATACTGCATAGCCCTCACCGGCACCTACCTGCCCCGGCATGCTGTAATTGGTAAGCCAGCCATTGTCATAATGAGCTTCGGGCCCACCGTGAACCACAGTGATCAAGGGATTTTTTTCAGAATTATTTACAGGATGAATAAGAATTCCCTGTATTTCCAAACCATCAGAGGCGCGGTAAGTAACAACCTCCTGCGCTCCAAATGTTTCATCTTTTAACCACGGATTTGAATCAGTAAGTTTTTTGGCATCAGAATTCCCTTTTTTCAGAAGAAAGAGTTCTCCGGGGTGTTGAGCTGTATTCCCAACAAAAGCTATCTCATTTTTCTCATTCTGTGAAAAGGTGGTGATATTTACGTTGTTGTCACTGTAAACCTTCTTCATTTTACCGTCTAGTTTTAGCGTACCAATGCTGCTGTAAACGCCTTCACTGGCAAGAAAACCAAGGATTTTATTGTCGATCCAGTGTAAGTCGTGAAACATGCCTTCAAAATCCTGTTGCAGGATCTGCGGAGTGCCGCCTGTAGCGTCAACAACAAAAATTCGCCCGTCAATTGGATCGTTCTCGTCCTTTCCGGCAATAAATGCGATTTTTTCTGAATTCGGGCTCCATTTGAGTCCGCCTAATTTGGCCTTATGGGTAACCTCAGCAGAGACTTTTAGCGTTTGCGGATTTACTATATAGATCTTTTGGCTTGTATAAAAATCGTCTACCAGCGAAGACGGAGCTGCACTAACGGCCAGATGCTTTCCGTCGGGGCTCCATTGTGCACCGGTTACATTTCCTTCTACTTCCAGTTTATTTGGGCTTCCCCCGGTTACATCGGCTACAAAAGCAGAAGAATTAGTGAGATTGGTTTCGTATATCTCGGGTTGATAAGGTAGTTTTGAGGTATTATCATCTCCCGAAACCCGGGATGTAAAAACCATTTTTTGCCCCTGTGGGTGCCAGTCGTATGATGAAATAGAAGATTCAAATTCAAAGATCTTTTGTGGTGTTCCGCCTCCAACCGGGATCTCGTAAAGGGAGGAGGCAGAATCCCCTTTTTGACGGGTCAAAAAAGTAATGCTGTTCTGTCCCGGCCTGTACCTCAAATTTGAGGTGCTGTATTCTGTCACCAAAGGCGTAGAAGTTTCCGATTTTACGTTATAAACGTATAGATGTGTGCTGGCTGCCGCGTTCTTTTGAAGAGGATCTTCGGGAACAACTTTTTGGTAGATGATTTTGTCGCCATTTGGAGCCATAACCGCATTTGTGACGTATTCCAGTTTGGCTACATCCTCTGGGGTAAGCACATTTTGCTGGGCAATCATGCCATGGGTGATGAGAAATAAGAGTATCGTAAGAGTTCTTTGCATGAGAATAAATGATTAAAATTTAAGTCAGTTTCTTAAGTTCATAATATACTTCAAAATAGAGATTGAAGCAAATGTTTCCTTCGGAAACAGACAGGGTTTGTTAGGGTGTCAAAAATGGCATTTTGGATCTGAATTTTTCTGAACCAGACCAAGGTATTTCTGAAGTAAATATTTTATCTCTTCCTTAGCTCCTCGCACTTTCGGAAGTTCTCCCAACAAAACGCCTTTTCCAGATGAAGTATCTCAAAATGATGTAAACTGGTGCGGCAATGAACCCCAGGGCAATTCCGAAGATAAAAAACAGCAAAGTGAGAAACTTGATCCAGAGTTTGGTGAAAAAAGATTTGCTTTTTGGAATATACCTCCTGTATGGGGAGAATAAATAAACATTTGCGAGCACTGCGCTTACCACAAAACCGATAATGGGAATAAATCCCAGGAGAAAGGAAAGTCCCGTGAGTTTATAGAAACTTTTATCCTGGTATTTGATGTATTCTGCCGGAGTTGGAGAATCGAACAGGGTGGAACCACAGCTCTCGCATTCCTGAAAAAGTTTGATGCTGTTCAATTTGTTGCCACAATCTGGGCATTTGCGATGGGAAGCAAGGTGGAGCCGATGTTTTTCAAGGTTGGAGACCAGGTCCTCTTTTCGCTGACCAAAAATACCAATTTTGTGCACCTTAGGCTGCGGCGTTTTGCAGTTGTAGCACTTTACAGCAAAAGGCAGGTTCATTTCTCCGCAATTAGGACAGGGGTGTTTTTGTTTTTCCAGTTTGCGTTCGGTTCTTTTCTTCACAAAAATGAACAGCACTATGGCTGCCACATAAATTACGACCATGACCAGGCCGAGCCAGATAAGCAGTAAAAATCCGAAGAGCACCAGGCTGTCTTCCAGCCAGCTGCTTATGCGGCTTAGATAGAAATTGTCATCTTCATCAATATCTTCCAAAAATGTGATAAAATCGCGCCTTAATCCGGCAAGCCAGTAAACTGAAAGACTTCCGAAAAGTAAAAGAATCCACAGGGGATCAAATGCGGCCCACTGCACTTCTTCAAGCACTTCTACAGAAGATTCGTCCAGTAAATTAAGGTTAATGATAAAAAAGATGAGGGGTTTAAGGTAAGTTTCAGCATCTTTTATAAAATTTCTTATTTCGGTGCTTTTATCTCCTACGATCTCAAGCAGACTTAATCCTCCCAAAGTAAATAGAACCCAATCTTTGGTGATATAGGCATCTTGTGCAGGCGCTACGATATCGCCCATGCCGGGAAAGTATTCGGGATATCTTAGAAAAAGCGCAGCAAGAAATGCCGGGAGGAAAGTCCTCATGGAGAACAACGGGATCATTCCCAGAATGCTGACGATTTGAACAAAGGTCATAAAGACAGGTTTAGAAGAGAAAAGATAAAGAAAATTTTGTGCAGGAGAAGGGAAGGAGAAAAACGGAAGGTAATTTAGTCGGCAAAGCGGTTTTCTTTGGGGTCTGAATGTGCTTTAAACGCTTTCATAACTAAGGTGTCAAAAATGCCATCTTTGAAAGGTATTTTCCCGGTTATCTTTTAGTATTTGGAAAAATCACTTTCTCCGGATGCTGTTTTAACTCCTTCATGATATGTGTGAACAACAAGGATTTAGTGGGGCCCGAATGCTTTGGCTGCACCAGGAACCTCACGGTCACTTCGATCCATGTATTGGTATGGGCATTAAAGATTACTGAAGGTCTCTCTTTGATTTCCAGTTCCTGGATCATAGAATCTGCAAGGATTTTTTTCAGTCTCTTCACCCGTCTCATCATTGCTTCTCCTATTTCATTTTCGGCAATATTGGTCACTATGCGAGATATAAAGTCGAAATCACTATCGTAGGAAACATAAAATTTAACCTCATTCCATATAAACGGGAATAGTGGCCAGGAGTAATTGACCACGTATTCGCTAAAAATTTTGGAATTAGCATATTTAATTATCCTTCCGCTGGGGTGATCGCCAGAGAGATAATCGCCTCTAAATTCCCACAGGGTTGTGTCAAAATAACCCACATTCATCACATCGCCATACACATTGCCAATTTTTATCCTGTCACCAACTTCATAAGGTTTCCGCAGAAGAAGGTAAACCCAGCCAAACAGGCTTGTTAACGGATTTTGTAAAGCCAAACCCAGAATCAATGATACAACTCCAAAAGAGACTAAGGTAGCGTACCAATTGGAAAAGACCAGCGAGATGATCACCAGAGTGATAAGCGCAAAGCTTATAAAATTGATAAGGCTTTTAAAATTGTAGGCGCTAGCCCTGTCATCTACTTTTCTGTTTACTATTTTTCGGAGAAGACTATTCAGGAATAATACAGCAGTGACCAGAATGGTACCTAAGATCAATTTTTTCACCAAAGGAAAATACTTCTCAGAAATTGGCAGGTAACCTGCTTCGAGCAGGAAGTTAAGCAGTCCTGCTACAACGACTATCAGGATGGTGTACCCAATTAGGAGGAAGATTTCCTTCCGCTGACCCGGAGTTTTTTTTGTTGGCTTATCAGTTTCAGAAAGGGCTTTTTGCACCTTCTCATCTTCAAGAATTTCTTCTATCTCTTTTTCTTCGGTTTCTTTGTCTACCTTCATTTCCGGATCTTTTTACTGCGGAATCAAAAAGGTACAGGATCAATACGTTCCCTGAATAAATATGACCGCTATACTAATGTAAGCATAGCTGTTAAAGTGAAGAAATGATCGTGAAAGTTTAGTATTTCTATAGGATTTCGTTTTTATAAAAGAACGAAGCAGAATAACTTAGGTATACTTAATCGCCGGAAATTAAAGTGACAGCGATAATCCTGTGGCAATAAAGAATTCGTGGGCCAGGTTTCTTGCATAATCTTCCATTCTGTATTCCAGGGTAAGGCCAAGATCCAGATTGTTGAAGGAGCTGTTTTCAATCCCGATGGAGAACCGCTGTTCTGCTTCAGGTTTTTCATGAACAGTAATTGCATAAATAGCTTCTGTAGCGGTTTCAAAAGAGAAAATATTATTCAGGGCTCGTGAAAATTCCATTTTATAACGTGCCCTGTGGGTCACTTCTTCCCTAAACCGCTGCTCCAGCCGAAACCGGTGAGATAAGGCTGAATTAAGAGGCTTTAGCTCCAGTTGTTCAATAATTCGGAATTCATTTGTTTCATCAGCATCAAAGAGTTCTTTAAAGCGGTACCTCAGGCCAAGGCTTAGAACAGTAGCTTCCTGAAGCTTGTAGTTATTGAAATAATTCAGTTCTACATGCTGGTGAGCATAGCCTGATGTCTTTTTCCCATCGGCCCGCTCCTGAAGCAACCCGCGGTTTCCGAAGCCCACTTCCATAGACCATCTCTCCTGTACAGGAATAGACACTTCAAATTCATTTTCATACAACCAGGATTGAGGATCTTGCGCATACATCAGGTTTAAACCTGAAAAAAAGAAAAGAACAAGAGCGATTATTCTGCTTCCACTTAGTGTTTTCATGGCTTAGGCGTGAGATTTATTTGTGGAATTTCTTTTTCTTTTGTCCCAGTAAACATACAAACCAAACAGGATTAAACTGATAATTGAACCATATAATAATCCCGATTTTAGAGCATCGGTACTTTTACCAATAATGGCAATAAAAAGGGTGAGTGGTGCAATCCCTACCATAGTGGCCCCAATGAATTTCCAGTATCCCATTTTGAGAATACCTGCTACAAAGCTAATGGCATCATTGGAAAGAAATGGATTGAGACGGGTTACGATCACTGCCCAAAACCCGTAATCATCAATGAAGTCCCTTATCTTTTTTTCATTTTTGTGCCCAATGAGTTTTTCCACGATCACAGGACCAAAGTACCTTCCAATAAAATAACCTACCGACGAGGCCGAAAATACCGAAACAAGTATAATCGCGCTTCCCCAAATAGGGCCGTAAGCTAAAACGGAAACTACCATCAAAGCAATAGTGGGAATCACCAGGAGAAACATTTGCGCGATCATCGTTAAGACCAAAACCACCGGGCCAAACCAGCGAAAATTCCCCACCCAGGCCTTTATCCTCTCATTATCGTCGCTGGTAAGCACATTCCAGGCTTCAGAAAGCCAGGACTGCACGCCCGGAATAAAAAAATAAGCAAGAACAAAAGATATTACGATAGCAGCCGAAATGTAAAGCGGTAATTTACTCTGCTTTACCGATGAAGTTTTAATTGATTGGTTTTCCATAGTGTTGGGGAGGCTTATTTCATTAAAGACTCTGGTCGTCCTGTTTTACAGGAAGGTTACCATTAGTCTCTTATTTATTTTTGTGGTTAAGGGAAACTTGAAGAATATTGGCAGGAGCATCTTCCGCTTCATTTGAGATATAAAGATCTCCGTCGGGGCTAAATGTCAGCCCTTCAGGATTGCCGAAATCCCGTGGCTGGAACAAGAACAGTTTTTTTGGAGTACCGTCTTTTTCGGTGATGAGAAGCTTGGGCCTGGTGCCGTCAAGAATGTAATATTCGCCCGTTTTGGGGTGTAGCCCAATCTCCCCGGGAGAGAATTTTTCCTTCAGCTTTGTCTTTACCGTTTTAAAAACAGGATCTGAAAGCCGAAGCATAAACAATGGATCTTTACCTGAATCTTTTTTGTGCAGGTCGAACACGTAAACGCCTTTTTGTTCATCAAAGTCTTTACCTTCTTTTACGGCCAGTAGAAGACGATTATTTTCGGGATCGGCACACAAACCTTCCAGGTTAATTTTGCTGAAGTTATTGACTTCGGTCACATGCTTCTGCACCTGTGGATTTTTTCCTGTAAAACCATTGACCTCAAAAAGCACCCCGTCACTTCGCAGTACATAAGCATCGTCTTTGATCACGGCTATACCCTCATAATCTCCCCCATTGCCAAAAGAGGTTTGACCTTCTATTTCTGAAGTTTTAAGATTGTAAATGAAGATAATACCATCTTCATCCTGCACACAGGCTACACGGTTATTTCCAATCCATGCTATGCCGGAAATTTCATTAAGAACTTCGGGCAGATCCCACTTTTGAAGTATCGTGTAATTTTCTTCACTGTATTCTCCAGAAGGTTTTTCTTTAAAAGAGAAATAACCAACGCCCGCAACGGTCAGTACCAGTATTCCAAAAATGATCTTTTTCATGACTTTTTTTATTTCCAGTAATTCAGGTTAGTATCTATCTTACCCGCAGCGTTGAGCACAATCTCTTCATCTATAAAAAACCTGCTCACTTCTACCTGGTAGTGAATTTCTTCGCCAATTCTTACCCGTTCGGGATCTTCTATTTTCTTCTGTCCGTAGGTTTCCCTTAGAGTTCGTTGCACCGCAGCGGGAAGGTCATTCCATTCAATCTCTCTTTTCTCTTTGATAATATTGCCCGAGGTATTAACCACCGCTGAACCATCCTCTTCATTTATTTCAAATTCTACCTCATAATTTTCATCCATCTGGATAAACTTTGCATCTGCAGCATCAGGGTACTGGGTCCAGAAAGCATTGCGGACTACTGACGGTACTTTCGCATACGGATAGTCGTCGTTGTCGCATGACAGCAAAAAAATGCTCAACAGCAGTAAGAAGAGACTTCTTAGATTCACTTTTATTCTTTTGATCTAATTTGAGGAAGGAAACTGGAAAGAATTGGGAACTTTAAAGAAATATGGTAAAAATGTGGTTTTGAGAGACGTAGTTATAGGTAAGGTCCATGTTCATTTTTTCGACTATAGCTTTCGAAATTGCCAGGCCGAGTCCGGTGGAATCTTCTTTTTCCCCTCCTTTAAACCTGCTGAAGATCTTGCTCTTTTCGAGAGGAGCGCTACCCGGATTTATAAATTGTATTCCTTTTGAAGAGATCTTTACTTCAACTGCAGTTCCGGAAGGGGTGTGAAAAATGGCATTTTTGAGGAGGTTTGAAACCAGGATTCCAGCCAGGTCCTTATTTCCGGTGTGTTCAATATGGGCTTCTTCAGTTAACGTTATTTTCACCTGCTGGTGTTCGGCAAAATCTTCAAATTCTGTTATAATTTGTTTTACCAGGTCATTCCAGCCGATGTTTTCTTTGGCTTCAAACTGTCTGTTTTCAATCCGTGAAAGTAATAATAGTGACCTGTTGAGGCGGGTAAGCCTTTCGAGGCTGTGCAGCACGGTTCCCAGTTCTTCCATTTGTGCAGGAGGCAGATTGGCGTTTTCAGCCATTAATTCGAGCTTATTGATGCTTATAGCCAGTGGCGTCTGCAACTCATGGGATGCATTTTCAATAAATTCTTTCTGACTCTTGTAACTTTCTACAGATTTTTTCAGAAGGCGATCTACTCTTTCATTGAGTAACTTGAATTCTTCAATTTTAGTTGCTTCAAATTTGATCTTGCTGTCTTTTTCTATGCTGAATTTTTCAAGTTGGTGGAGCAGCTTGTAAAATGGTTTCCAGGCTTTCTTCTGAAGTACATTATTCAGCACAAGAGTTGTGAGGATCAAGCCCAGATAGAGCCAGATCAAAGAAAAAAACAGCTCTTTCCGAAGGTCATCTTCTTCGACCATCGAAGTGACCACCTTTATTTTGTAGTATTGACCGTTCTGCTGAAAAACACTTTCTAAAAGCCGGACAGGTTCATATTCATCTTCATTTTCCATGAACATGAGCGTGTCGCGATAAGCATCAGTAAAATTGCGGCTGTGTTGAGGTGTGGTTGGAGCGATGATATAATTTCCATCTTCAAAAGCATTTTTTGAAAGAATCGAAGGATCTTCTTTAGCCTGCCTTATCACCAGCATCTTTTGATTGTCAAGGCCATCGTCCATGCTATCATAGATCTCATCGAGTATCTCGAAATAAAAGATCAGGGCCCATAGCCCCAGCAAAAAAACAAGGATTACGGCAAAGTAAGTGGTGGTGTAGTTGAGCAGTTTCATGGAACCAGGAGCTTATAACCTATTCCGTAGACTGCTTTAATCTCAAGTCCGGCATTTCTATCACATAACTTTTTGCGCAGATTCTTGATCTGGGAATAGATAAAATCAAAATTATCTGTCTGGTCAATATAGTCGCCCCACACGTGCTCGGCCAGAGCCGATTTGCTTACCAGGCGGTTTTGGTTGGTGCAAAGATAGAACAGCACGTCAAATTCTTTTCTGTTTAATTCCAGACCTTCTCCATCAACGCTCACCTGGTGGTTATTGATGTTTATGGTGACGTTGGCAACTTCCAGTAAATTGTTTCCTTCCAGTTTTCGCCGTCGCAGTACAGCTTTGACCCGGGCATTGAGTTCGGCCATGTGAAAGGGTTTGGGCAGGTAATCGTCTGCACCCAGTTCCAGACCGGTCACTTTATCATCTATAGAATCTTTAGCCGAAACAATAATGACCGAATCACTATAACCTTTTTCTTTCAGGGTTTTCAGGATTTCAAGGCCGTTACCATCGGGCAGACCAATATCGAGCAGAATACAATCATAATCGTAAACTCCTATTTTAGACATGGCTTCCTTATAAGTAGCTACAGGCTCTACGAGAAAATTCTCCTTCTCAAGAGTGGCCTGCATATTCTGCCTCATATCTTTTTCGTCTTCAATAATCAGGATCTTCATAGTTTCAAAAGTAGCCATGAAATTGGGAAAGATTTAGGATTGCGACAATTGGTCTTTCCTAATTTCTTCCAGATTTAGGTGCTTGTTTTGTGTCAAATTAAAAAAACAAGTTATGAAAAAAGTAGTTGTATCAGCGTTTTGCGCGCTATTCTCAATTGGAATGTATGCCCAGTCAAATACAGGAAACCTGCCCAGTACAGCACAAGACTATGTCAATCAGCATTTTTCCTCAGTTTCTGTGGAAAAAGTAGATGAAAACAGTAACTGGCAAATATGGGAAGATGACAAGTATGAAGTAGTGCTTTCCAACGGCCTAAAACTGGATTTTGATGAAAACGGAAATATTGTTGAAATCGACAGTGCAAATGGAGAGGCCATTCCAGCTTCTGTGCTGCCTGCTAAGATTGCAACTTATTTAAGTGCTAATCATGCAAATGCCCAGGTAGTAGGTTGGGAAAAAGATGACAATGAGCAGGAAATCGAACTTTCTGACGGTACAGAAGTAGAATTTGATGCCGAAGGAAATTTTAGAAAGTTAGATTAATAAGCAGAACTTAGAAAAGTTTACCAAGGCTGCCCTTTCCGGGCAGCCTTTTTTTGTCCCTGTTTTTCTGAAGCAACCGATATGTTTGGCAAAAGTGCCGTGCAGAACTATAATAATCCGTTTTGGAGGATCTTTCTTTTCCAGAAATAGAAGTCAGACTTACAAATTCTCCCATGAATCTTTTCCTAAAGAGATCATAAATGTCATTAAAATTTTTTATATTGCCTTATAGTAAAAATGACAACAAGTAGGTTGATCACAGATTTTGAATTTTTAAGAAAGCTTAGATATGAAATTTTTTATTGACACTGCCAACCTTGATCAGATAAGGGAGGCACAGGAACTGGGAGTTCTGGATGGAGTAACCACAAATCCTTCTTTAATGGCTAAAGAGGGCATAAGAGGAAGGGATAATATTCTGAAGCACTATGTAGATATTTGCGAGATCGTAGATGGTGATGTTTCTGCGGAAGTAATAGCCACCACCTTTGACGAAATTGTAAAGGAAGGAGAAGAACTGGCAGAATTGCATTCCCAAATCGTGGTGAAAGTTCCTATGATTAAAGAGGGCATTAAGGCAATCAAATATTTTTCAGATAAAGGAATACGTACTAACTGCACGTTAGTTTTTTCAGCAGGGCAGGCTTTACTGGCTGCAAAAGCAGGAGCCACTTATGTATCGCCGTTCCTGGGAAGGCTTGATGATATTTCTACCGATGGACTGCAGTTGATTGCAGAAATTCGTCAGATCTATGACAACTATGGATTTGAAACACAAATCCTGGCTGCTTCCATAAGACATACCATGCATGTAGTTAATTGCGCTAAAATTGGGGCAGATGTAATGACAGGCCCTCTTTCTTCAATAGACGGACTTTTAAAACACCCTCTTACCGATAGCGGACTGGCTAAGTTCCTGGAGGATGCAAAATCTTTTAATTAAACGGTTATGGATATAAAACAACTGGAAAACTTTGCGACACAGGTACGTCGCGATATTTTACGTCAGGTACATAAAGTTGATTCTGGTCATCCCGGAGGATCATTGGGATGTACAGAATTTTTTACTGCACTTTATCAGGAAGTGATGCAACACAATCCTGAATTTAATATGGATGGAACTGGAGAGGATCTTTTCTTTCTTTCTAACGGGCATATTTCCCCGGTTTTCTATAGCGTACTTGCCAGAAGCGGATACTTTCCTGTAGAAGAATTGAATACCTTCAGGCTTATCAATTCCAGGCTGCAAGGCCATCCTACAACTCATGAAGGTTTACCGGGAATTAGAGTTGCGTCTGGATCATTGGGACAGGGAATGTCTGTAGCCATTGGTGCTGCGCAGGCAAAAAAGCTAAATAAAGATTCTCATTTAGTGTTTACGCTTCACGGAGATGGAGAACTGCAGGAAGGGCAGAACTGGGAAGCCATTATGTATGCTGCAGGCAATAAAGTGGATAATTTAATTTCTACAATAGACCTTAACGGGCAACAGATAGACGGAAGTACAGATAATGTTCTGCCTATGGGAAATCTAAGGGCAAAGTTTGAGGCTTTTGGATGGGATGTACTTGAAATCGAAAACGGGAATGATCTAAAGCAGGTGATCAACGGTCTAAATGAGGCTAAAGCCCGCACAGGAAAGGGTAAACCTGTTTGTATCCTGATGCATTCTGAAATGGGACACGGTGTAGACTTCATGATGCATACACATGCCTGGCACGGCAAAGCGCCAAATGATGAGCAACTGGAGAAAGCACTTGCTCAAAATCCGGAAACTTTAGGAGATTACTAGCCCCACCCAACCTCCCCAATGGGAGGAGCTTACTTGAACAAAAAATGAAAATTATTATTAATTAAATACACGCCCATCTCCCCTCCTTTGGAGGGGTCGGGGAAGGCTTATGAAAAAATATACAGATACAGGAAAAAAAGATACCCGCTCCGGATTTGGAGATGGGCTTACTGAACTGGGACGTAAAAATCCAAATGTAGTTGCTCTTTGTGCAGATTTAGTAGGATCTTTAAAAATGCAGGATTTCATTGACGAAAACCCTGAACGTTTCTTCCAGGTGGGAATTGCAGAGGCCAATATGATTGGTATGGCTGCCGGACTAACCATTGGAGGTAAGATCCCGTTTGCAGGAACCTTTGCAAATTTTGCCACGGGAAGAGTTTATGACCAGATAAGACAAAGTGTTGCCTATTCAGATAAAAATGTCAAAATCTGCGCCTCGCATTCAGGGGTTACCCTTGGGGAAGATGGAGCTACTCACCAGATCCTGGAAGATATCGGGCTTATGAAGATGCTTCCGGGAATGACGGTGATCAATACCTGCGACTACAATCAAACCAAAGCAGCAACTCTTGCTATTGCAGAGCACCAGGGCCCTGTGTATTTACGCTTCGGAAGGCCAAAAGTGGCTAATTTCACACCGGCCGATGAAGAGTTTCAGATAGGAAAAGCAGTCCATTTACTGGAAGGGAACGATGTAACCATTATTGCCACAGGCCATTTGGTTTGGGAAGCAATTCAGGCTGCAGAACAACTTGCAGAAAAAGGCATAAGTGCTGAGGTGATAAATATTCACACCATAAAACCTCTTGATGAAGAAGCCGTGCTTGCCTCGGTGAAAAAAACAGGATGTGTAGTGACTGCCGAAGAACACAACTACCTAGGCGGTCTGGGTGAGAGCATTGCCCGTACTTTGGTGAAAAATCATCCTGCACCTCAGGAATTTGTGGCTACTAATGACACTTTTGGAGAAAGTGGAACTCCTGAACAGCTTTTGGAGAAATACGGGTTAAATGCTGAAGCCATTGTAAAAGCTTCTGAGAAGGTAATTAGTAGAAAATAAAAAAATAACGCTGTACTACATGAAAAATATTCTTCGACTAAGGTGTCAAAAATGGCTTTTTGCAGGCCTCTTTATTTTGGGTTCATTTTTTATGGCGGGCGCCCAGGAGACATTTCAGAATCCAATTCTGGCAGGCTGGTATCCCGATCCTGCAATTACCGATGATGGTAACGGAAATTTCTACATGGTGCATTCCACCTTCGCCTTTTACCCGGGAATCCCTGTTTTTCACAGTACAGATCTGGTAAACTGGACACAGATAGGAAATGTAATTGACCGGCCAGATCAAATTGAGCTGGAAGGCTTTGGAACTTCCCGCGCTATTTTTGCACCCGATATTAGTTATGATCACGGGTTATTCTATGTCACCTGTACCGTTGTAGACGGGAAAGGTAATTTTGTGGTTACGGCTAAAGATCCTGCAGGTCCCTGGAGTGATCCCGTGTGGCTACCTGAAGTGCTGGGGATCGATCCCGGACTCTTCTTTGACGAGGAAAAATCTTATATAGTTTATAATAGTGATCCGCCAAATAATGAGCCCTTATACGATGGTCACCGCACCATCCGCATGATGGAATTTGATAAAGAAAACCTGAAGACGGTTGGAGAAAACCGAATTTTGGTGAACGGCGGAGTCGATATCTCTACCAAACCGGTTTGGGCTGAAGGTCCCAGGATCTACAAATTGAATGGCTATTATTATTTGATGACTGCCGAAGGAGGTACTGCGGTAAACCATTCAGAAATGATCTACAGGAACAGGAATATTGACGATGAATTTATTCCTTATGAAGAAAATCCTATCCTTACGCAGCGACATTTGGATCCAGACAGGCCAAATCCAATAACTTCAGCGGGACATGCAGATATTGTGCAGCACCCTAATGGTGACTGGTATGGAGTTTTTCTTGCAGTTCGCCCTTATGAAGGTGATCATTACAACACCGGAAGAGAGACTTTTATGACCCCTGTAAAATGGGAAAATGACTGGCCAATTTTTGACCTGGGTGGTGAGGAGATCAAATATGAATATCCACTTCCTGAAGGCGTAACTTTAAACAAAGATCTTTTTCCGCTGAACGGCAATTTTGAGTTTAAGAAAGATTTTAATGAAAAGGAACTTGCACTTCACTGGTTATTTCTTCGGAATCCTAAAGAAGAATGGTACGACTTAAATGAGCGGAGTGGTTACCTGGTAATGAAGACGAGGCCCGAAACGGTTTCGGGCACTTCTAATCCGAGTTTTATATCCCACCGTCAGCAACATTTGACGGGTGAGGCGGCAATATCATTGGAATTTGAAACTAAAAAACCCAACGAGAAAGCCGGGTTAATAGCATTTCAGAATGAGTCCCACTTTTACTTTATAGCTAAATCTTATGAGGGAAACTCTCCTGTAGTGCAGCTTTATAGGGGTAATGAGGGCGGAGAAGAATTACTTGCGAGCAAGAAACTTCCTTCTTCAGCTAAAGAGATCGATTTTAAAGTTGAATTTGATGAAGATCAATATAAATTCTTTTACAAAACCGGGTCGGATTGGGTTAATCTTGGCGGCGAACTGGACGGAAAATATTTGAGCACCAGAGTGGCAGGCGGATTTGTAGGTGCTAATCTTGGAATGTACACCACTTCCAATGGAGAAGCATCTCAAAATAAGGCAGCTTTCGACTGGTTTGAGTATTCAGGAAATGATGGAGTTTATCACAAGAAGCAGGACTAAAAATGCATAAGGAAAAATATGGGGTTACTGCACAAGGGGAACGGGTAGACCAGTTTACCCTTCGAAATGAACAGGGAATGGAAGTAAAGATCATTACTTATGGGGGGCGTATTACTTCTTTAAAAGTACCCGATAAAAACGACAATTTTGAAGATGTGGTTTTAAGCTTTGGTTCTCTGGAGCAATATCTTGAAGAAAATCCCTTTTTTGGAGCCCTTATTGGGCGTTATGGTAATCGTATTGCAAAAGGGAAATTCTCCCTTGATGGTCAGGAATATACACTCGCTCAAAACAACGGGGTAAATCATTTACACGGCGGGGACAAAGGATTTGATAAGGTGGTGTGGAAGGTAAAAGAGTCTACAAAACCAAATAGCCTGGTGCTATCCTATATTAGTGAACACATGGAAGAGGGCTACCCGGGTCGGCTGGAGACCGAAGTGACCTATACCCTTACCGAAGATAATTCTTTGGAAGTGGAATATAAAGCCACTACCGACAGGAAAACTATAGTGAACCTTACCCAGCATGCCTATTTCAATTTGTCTGGTGACTTTGCTAACAGCATATTAGATCATCAAGTTCAAGTCAATGCAGATGATTTTGTGCCGGTAGATGAAGATCTCATTCCTACCGGCGAAGTTGCACCTGTGGCAGGAAGTCCTTTTGACTTTAGTAAGACTAAAGCACTTGGGGAAGAAATTAATGCGGCGCATGAGCAATTAAAGCGGGGCAATGGTTACGATCATACATGGGTAATCAACAATCCGGAGAGCGGACTGCGTTTCGCTGCTTCCGCACTTCACCCCGAATCGGGCAGGCTGTTGGAGGTATACACTACCGAGCCAGGGATGCAACTTTACACCGGAAACTTCCTGGACGGCACTTTGCCACTTCAGTATGGTAAAGGATATTATGAAAAGAGGAGTGGTCTTTGTTTTGAAACACAACATTATCCAGATACTCCCAATCAGGAGAATTTCCCTTCAGTAGTACTGGAACCAGGAGAGATCTATTCCAGTAAAACAAGTTTTAGATTTTCAGTAAAAGCATAGGCTGACGTATAGATCTTCAGCTAAAATTTTTGAGAAAGAAGTTTCAGAAAAGAGATCGAAAAATGCCATTTTTGAGTACTATTAATTTTACGGCGTAAAAGAGATACAATGAAGATTGGAAATATAAATGGAACTACCACATTACACAATGGCGTTGCTATGCCGGTTCTTGGACTTGGGGTATATAAAGCCAAAGAAGGCAGGGAAGTCATTGAGTCTATACATCATGCGCTAGACGCCGGGTACAGGCATATAGATACGGCATCTTTTTACGAGAACGAAAGTGGTGTAGGGGAAGCTATTAAAAGTTCGAAAATTCCCCGGGAAGAGATCTTTGTAACCACCAAGGTGTGGAATGATGATCAGGGCTTTGAAGAAACGCTTAAAGCTTTCGATAAATCTCTTGAGAAGTTGGGACTCGAGTATATTGATCTTTATTTGATTCACTGGCCGGTGCCGGGGAAGTATGTCGAAACCTGGAAAGCTCTGGAAAAGCTTTATTCTGAAGGAAAAGTAAAAGCTATAGGAGTGTCAAACTTTCTCGAACATCAATTGAACGACATCCTGGATAGTTGCAGCATAAAGCCCATGGTACTGCAAAATGAATTCCACCCCAGGCTGGTACAGCAGTCATTGCTCGATTTTTGCAAGCGCAACCAGATACAGTATGAAGCCTGGTCTCCTTTAATGAGAGGTGAAGTCTTTAAAAATGTACTATTGCAGGAGCTTGCTGAAAAATATGGAAAGACTGTTGCGCAACTTGTCATAAGATGGGATCTTCAGAAAGGAGTGGTTACCATTCCAAAAAGTGTTCACAAAAATCGCATTTTTGAGAACGCAGATGTTTTTGATTTCGAAATTTCTGAAGAAGATATGCGGCGAATAGATGCCTTAGACCGGGAAGAACGAACAGGAGCACACCCCGATGACTTCATGGACCATTTTCACAACTAATGAAGTTCATCAAGTAAGGGAACTTTTTTTGTCATTCCAGATAACCAAATTTTCCATTATTTGAGATTCATTTATTGCAGAATCTCCTTTATGCGTTTTTAAATGGGTCATTTTTCCACTATTTACTTTTTTTACCTGCATTCTCAGTTATCGTAATCGATTGATTTCAGAAGCCTTACAATCTTAAATTAGCTTTAAGGAAAGATTTCCTGAATTGTTATCACCATAATTTCAAGTCCTGTATAATAAAGCTGCGGATTACTTCTGAAGGCTTGGATTCAGAAGAAATTTTTATTCAGACAGAATACATATCACATTTGATTCAATTTGAGATCCAGGGAAATCTTCAGGATAATTTCCGGTTTAAAAAAGGAAATGCATAGGTGTCAAAAGTGTCATTTTTCATCTACTATTTTTTGATTGGTGATTAAAATTCCGAAGAAATCCTGAAAATTCAGAAGGTGCAAATCCATTTTTTACGGCAGGTAAATATCAAAATCCCCCTATTGTTAATTCCTTCACCTGAAATCCCGTAAATACTGGAAAATGCTTCAAAATTTACATAGGATTGCAACAAAAGTGCTACAACTTTTGGCCTGCGGCAGATACATTTGTTAAGTGTTAACCTTAAATTTTTAACTCAATTTTAATAACTCAATCGATTTCGTGTACGCCTTTAATAAGTGCTTTTTTGAAGTAGAGGCAAGTAACAATTTTCCAGTATTTAAATTAATAAAACAAACAATGACAAATCATTTACTTCGTGAATTACGCTCCAAGATAAGAGGTGTTTCTCTTCTTGTTCTTGTGAGCTTAATCAGTTTCACTGCCAGTGCACAAACTACTACCGTCACCGGTACTGTTACTGATGAAAACGGCCCTATGCCGGGAGTGACTATTCTCTTAAAAGGAACATCAAACGGTGTAGTGACAGATTTTAATGGGGATTACTCCATAAATGATGTGCCTCCAAATGGTATTCTTGTCTACAGTTACGTGGGATTCGTAACTGAAGAAATTCCAGTAAATGGGCAGAATGAGATAAACGTTACTCTTATAGAGGATGTTTCCACCCTAGATGAGGTGGTTGTAGTAGGTTATGGTACCATGAAAAGAAGCGATGTAACTGGCGCCATGGTTTCGGTCTCCAGTGATGCCCTTGAAGAATCCATACCCACAACCGTTGATCAGGTCTTACAGGGGCGTGCTGCCGGGGTGCAGATACAACAAAACAGCGGTGCTCCCGGAGGTAGTTCCTCTATCAGGATTCGGGGAATTAGTTCTATTACCGGCTCTAATGAGCCCATTTTTGTAATTGATGGGGTTATTGTTGACAGTAATACAGGACAGGGTGGACAAAACGCTTTTGCGTCTATTAACCCTTCAGATATTGCTTCTATTGATATCTTAAAAGATGCTTCGGCTACTGCAATTTACGGTTCGAGGGCAGCAAATGGTGTTATTATCATTTCTACCAAGAGAGGACAGGCGGGGGAGATGCGAGTAAATTTTGATAGTTATGTGGGATTCCAGGAAATTCCAAAGCAATTAGATATGCTTAACCTTAGGGAATATGCCATTCATAGAAATACCCGGGCCGATCTCAATATTGTAGAAGATGATGCATTTTTCATTCGTCCCGATCTGCTCGGTGAAGGTACAGACTGGCAGGATGAGATGTTCGACAAAGCCATGATGGAGAGCTATAATCTTTCAGTTTCGGGAGGAAATGAAAAGAATAGCTATTCTATGAGTATTGGGTATTTAGACCAGGAAGGGATAGCTCTGGGTTCGGCGTTTGATCGGTTGAACCTAAGAGGTTTGTTTGATACACAGGTAAAAGATTATCTAAAAACGGGGATCAACTTCGCTTTTAGTAATATAAATCAAACTACCACTTTCTCTGATGAGTCATTGATCCTTACAGCTTTAAAACAGACGCCAAATGTAGCTGTTCGAAATGCTGAAGGAAATTTTGACGGGCCTGTGACAGATGAGTTTACGCAGAACAACCCGGTAGGTTTGGCAAGCATTAGGGAAAATAGAGGTGAAAATGCAAATATCCGCGCGAATACCTATGCTGAAATTCAATTTGTAGCAGGTCTTACCCTTAGAACAGAATATTCTATTGATTATGGGTTTGCAAATGCCTATACCTTCAATCCTTCTTACACTTTTGGAGCCATTATAAATCCCGTTCGGGAAGGTTCGAGAACCAAGGCATTCAGTAAAAACTACAGTTTCCGGAATGTTTTAACCTACGACCGCACTTTTGGAGATCACAGTATAAATGCGATGTTAGGTCAGGAATTCCAGGAGTGGAAGTGGGAGAATCTTTATGGATATCGAACTGGTTATTTGACTAATGGAGCTACAGACCTGGATCTAGGGGATCCTTTAACTGCCAGGAATGCCAATGCAAGTAACAAAAGCGCACTAAGTTCTTATTTTGGTAGAGCTTTTTATTCTTACGATGATAAGTATTTATTGACCGCTACCTTAAGATACGATGGTTCTTCGAAATTTGCTGAAGATAACCGCTGGGGATGGTTCCCCTCTGCCGCACTGGCATGGAAGATATCTAACGAGGAGTTTCTCGTAAATAATTCCTACATAAACAATCTTAAGCTACGCCTTGGGTATGGGGCTGTTGGTAATCAAAGTGCACCTAACTATGCCTACACTTCTATTTATGGAGCATCTGCAACTCCTTTTGGAACCGGACTTTTGGCTGCAAATACAGCTAATCCTGACCTGGAGTGGGAGACAACTTACTCTACAAATGTGGGTGTAGATTTGAATATGTTCAACAATCGTATAGAATTTATCGCTGATGTTTATTACAAGAAGACAGAGAATTTACTGCTTGAGGCTCCCTATCCCGATTATTCGGGAACAACAGGGATAGGTTCTACCGCTCCTCCTATTGTAAACATTGGTTCTCTTGAGAATAAAGGACTTGAACTTACACTTAATACCGTTAACATAGATAAAAATGATTTTGCATGGAGAACTAATTTAGTTTTCACCCTTAACAGAAATGAAGTTTTAGGCCTGGCAACAGAAACAGGTATTCTTAATGAAACACTGCAACAAGGATCTGATATTACTATTGTCACCAGAACTGCAGTAGGTAAACCTATTGGACAATTTTATGGATATAGAGTAATAGGTCGCTTTGAAGATGCTACAGATTTCTACTATAGAAATGATGCTGGGGAAGTAGTTCCTACAGCCTTGCCTCGAAACATGGAAATTGGATTAAACGGTGCGTGGATTGGAGATTACATATTTAAAGATATAAACAACGACGGGGTGATTGACGAGCAGGATCGCGATTATATTGGCAATCCGCATCCAGATTTCACTTTTGGAATTGGTAACTCTTTTAGATATAAAAACTTTGACTTAAATGTTCAACTTTCGGGAGTTTATGGAAATGAAGTAGTGAATTATCAACGGCGCTTTTTGGAAAATCCAAGAGAGAGCACAAACCTACTACAGTCTGCTTTAGGTTATGCACAGTTAGATTTGATTGATCCCAATGGGCCCGAAGATTACCGGAATGTCCAGATAGTAGGAGGAGACCCTCATATGCCAAGAATTGCGGCTTCTTCAACAGCCTCATCTTCCAACTTTAGGTATAGTGACAGGTTTGTGGAAGATGGATCTTACCTAAGGATCCAAAATATCTCCTTTGGATACCGTTTTCCCTCAGATTGGATTGACGGTTTTGGACTGGATAATTTAAAGGTTTATACCAACCTTCAGAACGTATATACTTTCACCGATTATTCCGGTTTCGATCCTGAAATAGGGGCGATCAATCAAAACGCCCTTTTGACGGGAATAGATAACGGGCGCTATCCTTCACCGCGTATTTATACAGTGGGCGTGAATGTCAACTTTTAAAAAAAACATGTTATGAATAAAAATAGTATACTAAAAACGCTTTTTATAGCAGGACTGCTTTTTAGCTCGTATAGCTGTAGCGATGATCTTGATGTAAGGCCGAACGACAGAATAGCGAAAGAGAATTTCTTTAAATCTGAAGAAGACTTTCGGGCAGCAACAGCACCTCTTTATAACAGAGTCTGGTTTTCTTTTAACGACAAATTTTATTTTGGATTGGGAGATGGACGTTCTTATAATTTGTACGCCCCATATTCCGATTATATCTATCCTTTTAGTGATTTGGCAGAGACAGGTTTAACCGGGCCGCTAGTGGAAGCCTGGAGATCCTTTTATATTGTTATTCAGCAATCCAATAATACTATTGCTGCGATAAGTGAAAGTAGTGTTGAAGAAGAAATTAAAAAAGAGTATATCGCTGAAGCACGTTTTATGAGAGGGGTGGCTTATTGGTATCTGGCCTCTTTATGGGGTGATGCCATAATAACTACAAGTCAGGAAGAAATTATCAATAACCCTATAATTCCTAAGAGCCCCAGAAGTGATGTTTTCGAATTTTCCATGAGAGATCTGGAATATGCAGCACTTCATTTGCCTGAACAAGCAGGACAGGCAGGACGGTTAACAAGATATGCAGCATATGGTATGCTATCACGGATCTACCTTTCTTATTCCGGTCTTAGTGAAGGTCCAAATAGCGGTACAAGAAGTCAGGAATACCTGGATCTGGCAAAAATGTCTGCAGCACAAGCTATCAATAAAGGACCATATGCCTTGATGGATGATTATGCCGACTTGTTTAAAGTGGAGAATAACAATAATTCTGAATCCATGTTTGCTCTTCAATGGGTGCCAAATGGAGAATATGGAGTTACTAACCCACATCAGGCTTATTTTGCACTGGGTTCAGAAATCACCGGTGATGATGCTGCGTGGGGATATTTTACAAGAGCTTCTTATGATGTCTTAACTGAATATGAAAAAAATGACAAACGAAGAAAAGCTACCTGGATGGCAGATGGAGATTTTTATCCCGAAATAAGTAAGGCTACAGGCGGTTACCTGGTAGACCATGAAAACACCTATGTAAATGTAAAAAAAGGGGTAGTAGGTTCTACAAAAGACAATCCTGAGACTTCAAGAATGAACTCCGGTTTAAACACCTATATGTTAAGATTAGGGGAGGTGTACCTTAATTATGCTGAAGCAGTTCTTGGGAATAACGCCTCAACAAGCGATGCGACTGCCTTGATGTATGTGAACGCCCTTAGGGAAAGAGCGGGACTTGCACCAAAATCCACACTCACTTTTGAAGATCTGTTACATGAGAGAAGAGTAGAGTTGGCTTTAGAAGGACAGTTTTGGTATGATTTGGTAAGATGGTCGTATTATGAGCAGCAGGAAGTTATTCAGTATATTGATAATCAGGAAAGAGCTGAAATTCTTCCTTTTGTCTATGATGCTGCAACCAACACTATAGAAATTGATGAGACACGTGATGTTGCTACGCGTGCTGTTGGAAATGCCGATGAGGATATCTTTCTTTTACCCTATCCTGAATCTGAAGTAGTGCAGAATCCATTGCTCAGAGATCCTGCGGTGCCTTACGAATTTACTGAAGAGCGTATTACCGATGAACTTTTTAATTAATCCCAATTCAGAAATTTAATACAATACAAAATGATGGAAAATATTATTAGTAAAAGCACAAGGCCCTGGGTCTCTGTTCTGGGAGTTCTTTTCCTGGCATTGCTTTTAACAGCTTGTTCCAGCGATGATGATGCTAATGATGAGCAAATTGTCGTTGACGCAGTATATCTTGAAGATGTCAATTCAACTGTTCCAGACAGGGAGGTAGACTTTGCCCGTGTGGGCCAGCTACTGCGACTTGAAGGCTCTGGATTCCTGGGAGTAAGAAGGGTTTTTATAAATGGTTTTCAAACAGATTTTAATCCCGTGTATGTTTCCGATAACTCTATGCTCATTAGGGTACACCCAGATACTCCTGTAAATGAAGCTGAGGGTGATATTCGTAATACTATAAGGTTGGTAAAAGATAATACCGAGACCACGGTTAATTTTGAAATTAGATTGTCTGCACCAACCATAACCAGTATTTCACATACTTTACCACAGGCGGGAGAAGAGATTACTGTGTATGGAACTGGTTTGTTTGAAGTGAGTAAAGTAGTTTTTCCAGGGGGTGTAGAAGTAACAGAAGGAATTGCCTACGATGAAGAAGATGGAGAGTATTTTACAGTTACAGTTCCTGAAGGTGTATCGCCAGAAGGTGGGTCGATCTATATCGAATCGTCCAATGGTGCAGCTTATTCACCGGCATTTTTCCACGTTGAAAGAGGAGTCATTCTCAATTTTGATGGAAAGGGCGCCATTGGGGAATTTGGAAATACAATTCGTCAGGAGCAGTTAAAATCTGAACCTATAGGTGAAGGGAATGTTTCACAAGGAACTTATCTTCCTATGCGCAATGATACTATTGCAGCTTTCGCTGCCGGTAAAAATCGTGTGGCAGAAGTTTTTACAACCGGAGAGGAAAGCTGGAGATCTCAAATCACCTCTTTTATTCCGGCAACAACTCCACTCGAAGAGGTTGGTTTTCAGTTTGATATCTATGTTCCCGAACCATGGGCAGATGCAGGGTTTATAAAGATCCTTTTGATAAATAACTTCAATGGAGGAGAATGGACCGGTGGTGTCTACAATTATGTTCCATGGATAGTAGATGGAGAAGTAGTACCATTTGAAACTGAAGGATGGAAAACGGTCACTATTCCTTTTACCGAATTCTATATGTTTAGTGATGGCGAAGATTACACCTTTGGAGATGTTCTCGCCTATAGAGAAGCTGCTACATATAAAAACTTTGGAATGTTCTTCGAAAATTCTGCTTTCACTCTCGGTCAGGTGACCGGAGGCGGTAGTGATGTTGAATTTGCTCCTTCTGAAACTTCTGTTCAGGTATACACAGATAACTGGCGCATTGTTTCTTTGGAAACTCCCATTATCACTGATTTTCCTGAATAATTAAAAATTAAACGAGATGAAACAAATAAAAGCAATATCCGTATTTATTCTATGCTCGGTTCTTTTGGCTGGTTGCGAAAGGGAGATCATGGAATGGGAAGAAAGACCTGAAGATCAAAAGGTGACAACAGCAGAATTACCACTGCAGCTCGCCGAGAAGATCGAAAGGTATGCACCGCTAAAAACCTATGCAGATTATGTTGTGGGAGTAGGTTTAGGGATGGATCTATACATGAATGATGAAGTTTACAGAAATATAGTAAACGAAAATTTTGATGAGGTTACTGTAGGTTACGCCATGAAACATGGTGCCATGGTGAATGCACAGGGAGAAATCAATTTTGCCCCTGTTGATGCCTTTATCTCGGCGACAAACGAAGCAGGATTAGATGTCTATGGACATACTCTTGTATGGCATGCAAATCAAAATGCAAGTTATTTAAATAGCTTAATAGCTCCTACAGTGATACCGGGGTCAAGTGGTGCAAACGCACTTGATATTTCCGGCTTGCAGGATGGCAGCTTTACCGGATGGTCAAGAAATAATCCCGGAGACGGAATAACGGTGGTTGAAGGAGAAGGTTTGGGAGACAACGCCAAAGCAATAAAACTTGTCGCAGGTTCAGGTGCTGCAAATCCGTGGGATCTTCAATTGGCAACTCCGCAGGTTCCTGTAGTAGAGGGGCATGAATATGAAGTGTCATTTTATATAAGATCAGATAAACCGGGAAAAGGTCGTGTTTCCTTTAGTGGGTTCGAAAACGGTTACCCATGGAAAGATTGGTATGGTACAGGAGGAGAAGGTGCTGAAGCTTTTGAAACAACTTCCCAGTGGCAGCAGGTAAAGTTTGTGGTTAACGAGTATACAGGTACCAGCTTTGGAATGTCTTTAGACCTAGGTTATATTCCTGGTGTGACTTACTACATTGATGTTGATAGCTTTAATGTTGTGGATCTTGATGCTGAAGCCGAGGTTGTAAATCTAATATCTAACAGTAATTTTGATACTGGCACACTGGATCCATGGACCGGTTATGGAAATGAGTCTACCAGAACCGTCTCTGCAGAAGGGGAAGGTTATGGAAATTCAGGTTACGCAATGGTTCTTACGAATCCTACTGAAGCAGAATTGTATAATGCCCAACAGGTTTATACTTTAGATGAGCCCTTAGAAGAAGGTACAGAGTATACTGTTTCTTTTTATATCAAAGCAAATATTCCTGCAACTATTCAATTCCAACTGCAGAATCCCGATTATGCAGCAGATTACTCAGGTGGAATCCAGGTTGGAACCAATTGGCAGCAAGTGGTGAGAACCATTACGCCTACTACTGCAGATAGGAATAAACTTGTGTTTGATTTCGGTCAAACTGCAACTACCTTTTATATAGACGATGTAGTGCTTACCTCAGGTGAGGTAGCCGCAGGATCTCCGCCGGTGATCATTGAAATGTCCGATGAAGAAAAAGCAGAGGTCATAGGTGGTGCTATGGAGCATTGGATCACAGAAATGGTTACCCGTTATACAGATGAAGTAACCGCCTGGGACGTTGTAAATGAACCCATGAAGGAAGGTGGCTCATTGCGTGATGGTAATGTTACCGATCCTGCAAGTGATGATTTTTACTGGCAAAAATATTTAGGTAAGGATTATGCTGTTACCGCTTTTAAATTGGCGCGTGAACATGCTGAACCTTCAGATGTTTTGTTTATCAATGACTACAACCTCGAGGCCAGTATGGCGAAGTTAGATGGTTTGATAGACTACGTAAACTACATTGAAAGTCAGGGGGCACAAGTTGATGGAATTGGAACCCAAATGCATGTTTCTTTAAATACAAACAGGGAAAATATTGTTGAAATGTTCAAGAAACTTGCAGCAACCGGCAAGCTCATAAAGATTTCGGAACTTGATGTGAGGTTGGGAACTGCAAACCCAACTGTAGATCAAATGGCAGATCAGGCAGAGATGTATGAGTTTATCCTGGATTCATTCCGCGAGCACGTTCCTGCTTCTCAGCAATATGGGGTAACTATCTGGGGTATTTCTGATAACCCGAAAGAACATGAATTCTGGTTACCAGACGAATCTCCTAACCTGTGGAATGGAGATTATGAAAGAAAGCATGCTTATAAAGGAGTGGCCGACGGACTTGCCGGGCGCGATGTGAGTGAAGATTTCACCGGCGAACTGCAGTATTAATTCCTTCTGAAAATAGCGTTTAGAGCATTAAAAAACCGGGTATTTCACCCGGTTTTTTCATTGACCAGGATTAACTAAATTGGTGTTGTATTCTTCTGAAAATCTTTTAATAAAATACCTTTTTTGAAGACTGAGAAAGTAAATAATAACTGTTTATTCAGGAATGGTTAACTTAAAGTAGGGTTTGGAGAGAAAAAGCCTGAAAATGATGTTCAAATGAACTTTATAACTCATAAGCCGGGGTGAAATAAAAATGGTATTCAAAAATGTCATTTTTGAATACCATTTTTAATCTTATTCCCCTTTAATTTCAGTAGGGAGAACACCAAAATGTCCTTTGAAACATTTAGAGAAATAAGAAGGTGATGAAAAACCTACATTATAGCTAATTTCACTAATTGAAGAATTAGCATTTTCCTCGAGCAGTTCTTTGGCTCGTTCCAGGCGTATTTTACGTATGAGTTCATTGGCTGTAAGCCCTGTCAAATTCTTGATTTTTCTATAAAGTTGGCTTCTGCTAAGGTTAAATTCATCGGCGAGTTTCTCTACATTAAGATTGGTTTCCTTAATATTCTCACGAGTGTATTTTATGATCTCAAAAACGAATTGTTGCTCCAAAGAGGTGGAATTGGGTTCAAATTCCGTTTTATTGACATCTTCCATGTATTTCGAAAAGAGCAATGTCCTGTTTTTGATAAGCTGTTTAATTTGAGAACGCATTATTGTCATCTCAAAAGGCTTATTCAGGTAGAGATCGGCACCGGCTTCAAAACCTTCAATCCAATCGTTAGTCATGGCTTTTGCCGTGAGCATAAGTACAGGAATATGGTTTATACGTTCATCTTTTTTAAGGAGGGAGCAGAATTCCATTCCGTCCATAACTGGCATAATAACATCAGTTATAATAACATCAGGAATGTATTTATTTGCTTTTTCGAGCCCTTCCCTTCCATTATTAGCGCTTATCACCTTGTAATCTACTTCTAATTCCTGTTTAAGATAAGTTCTTAACTCTGAATTATCTTCTACTATCAACAAAGTTTTTTTACGTGGATCTTCATCCTTTTCCGGGAATACTTTTTCCGAAGTAATTTCAGAAATCTTATCGGGTTCAGAAATGGCAATTTCGCGCGAATTTTCTTCGGAATAATAATGCTCCTTTTCTAAAGGCAATAGAATTCTAAAGCGTGTGCCGACCCCAAGCTCGCTTTCCACTTCAATTTTTCCGCCGTGTAATTCTACAAAGCTTTTTACCACCTCCAGTCCAATTCCTGTTCCGTTGTAATATTGTTCATTGCGTTCCTTGATTTGATAAAACCGTTGGAATATTTTATCCAACTCATTTGGATGTATGCCTTTACCTGTATCTTCAATGCTTAATTCCAGGGCTTTTATTGGTCTTTCTTTGCTTGCCAGATCAAAATTGTATTGCTCTCTTGTAGATGCCGTTAGTGTAATAATTCCGTTGTTCGGCGTGCTTTTAAAAGCATTGGAAAGTATATTGAACAGGATCTTTTCAAGCTTGCCTCGATCTGCCCAAATTTCAGAACATTGATTTTCAGATTCCAGGGAAAGGACGATATTTCGATGATGTGCTTCTTCCTTGAAATACTCCATACTTTCTTCCATTAGCTCAAGAATATTAAAAGAAGAAATATTAAGTGGAATTTTATTTAACTGCAGTTTTCTAAAGTCCATCAATTCATCAATAAGACGCTTAAGACGAATTGTGTTCTTGTTAACGATGTTAAGCTTTTCTTTTGTCCTTTCTGAAAGAGAGGCGTCTTGTAGCACATCCTGAAGAGGACTTGAAATTAAGGTAAGTGGTGTCCTGAATTCATGAGAGATGTTAGTGAAGAACTGGATCTTCTTATCGTTAAGGGCTTCTTCCTGAAGGTGCCGTGCTCTTTCTTCTTCTATGATGCGCTTGTTTTTAATTCGCGATTCAAGAAAGCGAACCAGAACATAACCTGAGCCTAATAATATTAAGAGATAAACAAAAAGTGCAAGGTGGCTTAACCACCAGGGGCGAAGTATGGTTATGCCAAGAGTTACAGGTTCTCCTTCCCACAAGCCATCGCTGTTGGTCGCCTTTACTTTAAATTTGTAATCTCCTGCAGGAAGATTTGTGTATGTTGCACTTCGTGTGTTACCAACATAGTTCCATGTTTCTTCAAAACCTTCAAGATAATAGGCATACTGAATATTTTCGGGTCTTGTAAAGTCTATAGAAGCAAAATCTATGGTGAATACAGACTGTGAATGCTTTAAAGTTATTTTTTCGGTTTGAGAAATAACTTTCTCCAGGGGAGAGTCTTCCTTTAAAGGAGCAACAGGCTGATTGAAAATTTTAAGATCTGTAACGTATACATGTGCAGGATTGGTGTTTACAACTTCTAATGTTTGAGGATCAAAATAATTTACTCCCTCAAAGGAGCCGAAATATAAAATCCCATTTTTGTCCTTATAGGCGCTGTTACTATTGAAATCATTACTTAGTAATCCATCTAAGATCGTGAAGTTTTCTATAGTTCCCTGATCCATATCCAGCCTCGCCAATCCATTATTTCCGGCTGCCCAAATATCACCACTGTTATCCTGAATTATTGTGGATACAGATACCTTATTGAAGTCATCTTCTGGTTTTAACCAGGAAAACGAATCTTCTTTCATATCATATTTACTGAGCCCCGAACCTTCGGTTCCTATCCATATTCTTTGGGAGGAATCTTCATAAATATCCAGAACCATACTTTTATATGACTGGTTGGAGGCATCTTTATAGAACCTGGGAGACAAAACTTCGAGATCATATTCACCATTGGAAGCCTTTAATCTAAAAAGCCCGGAATTTCCTCCTATCCATATATTATCGCGACTGTCAACGTAAACCCGCCTTACATCACTATAGCTAATGCGCTCCCTTAGAAAAGGCTCTTGATCGTAGATCCTGAATTCTTCGGAATTGGGATCATAGGAGTGAATTCCCCGCGAAAAAGTCCCAATCCATATAGTCCCGTTAGAATCTTCAGAAAAACTAAGGATCCTGTTGGTAGCAATACCACCATTTGTATTTTGAACAGAATAATTTTTAAAAGTATGCTCTCCTTTTTTCAAAAAGTAGATCCCGTAGTCCCAGGTTCCTACCCAAATATTCCCTTTGCTATCCATGAAAAGGGTTTGGACATCGGGGGAATCCAGCCCGTTAGCAATATCATTCCTGTTATTTAATAAATGGGTGAAACTTCCTGAATCTGCATCATAAACGTCTATTCCGCCCCCATCCATTCCAATCCACAATCTGCCTTTATCATCCTTTAAAAGACCGGTTACCGAATTGGATTGTAAGGAATTCTGATTATTGGGTTTACTTTCCAGGTCTGGGAACTTGTCATACAACTTGTCATAAACCCCTATGCCATTATTGTAATAACCCACCCAAATTCGCTCCTGATCATCCTTAAACAAAGACCAGATAGAATTTGACTTTACACCATTTTCGTTGAACTTATTATTTAGATAATGAATTAGAATTTTTCCGGTATGGTCTAATTCGAACATACCATCGTTCTCTGTACCACATAGGATGGTGTTGCGGGGAGTCTCTAAAAGCGAGAGAATTCTCTTGGAAGTAAAAGGGAAGTGCTCAATTTCATATCGGCCGTTTTCATTATCTTCAATTCTGTACAATCCATCCTGCGTAGTACCCAGCCATAGCGTTCCTTTACTGTCAACTTTGGAAGTCTTGATATGAGCCGTAATTTCTTCTTTTCTTGAAGAAGTAATGAATTCAAGGGGAGCCAGGGAATTGGCTTTAGAGTCGTATTCAAAAAGGCCTTTATCTGTACCTATTACTATTCTACCATCAAAGAGGCTAATTGTGTTGATCAAAAAATTCCGGATTTCATCTACACCGGTAATATTGACCTGGGTGGTATTAAAACTGTCCGGATCAATTTTGATCAAACCGTATTGGTGAGTTCCTGCCAGGATCTCCCCGTTATTTAATTCCAGAACTGCGTGTACAGATATGCCTGCACCGCTTTCCTGTCCCGGAAGTGGAATATTAATAAAGTTGTCCAGGTTCCTGTTATAGAGATCCAGGCCGGTTTGGGTTCCAACCCACAACCTGTTCTTTCCATCCACGTAAGTGGTATGAATAAGAGAAATGCTTAGACTGGTACTGTCTTTTTCCTCAAACTGGTAAGAAGAATAATCAAGCCCATTATATTTGTAGAGCCCCAATCCATTGGTAGCCATCCAGATAAATCCTTGCCGATCCTGGGAAATACTTGCTACAGCCCTTTGGGTAGGAATATTCTTTAAGGTTTCAAAATGATATTCCTGAAGCATGTTTTTCTGTCCAAAGACCTGTAAAACAGAGAAACAGAAAATAATGAGCAAAAAGAAAATTTTTCCTGCTCTTTCCAAAGAATTCCTCCCATAGACAGGTAAAGCCAATGAGGAAAAGGCTTTTGAAGGTGTAATCTTAAAAGAAGATCGTTTAGACATTAAAGGTTGTAAAAAATATATTTGAGGCTTATCTATTTCCCGGGCCCTCTTAAGAAGCTGATGCCCAACTCAAAACAAATTCTATTCCAGAATTCTGGTGAAAGTTAAGCGTTTATTTCATTGTTAGCGTAAAGAAATTAGACCAGCATTCGGAAGAAAAAATTTCTGAATGATGGTCTAACCTAATAAGTTATAGGATTACGCCCTTTTTCAATGAGACAAGTCCCATTCATCTGTCCTGAAAGGAGATGCGGGCAGTCCTTCTTTGTTGTAGAGATTTGCACCTTCAGGATTATCTGCCCAGGCATAACGCACTGCTACAGGATCCTTTATTTCGGGATGAGAGACTATGATCTTATCTCCGCGAATTTCAGCATTTGCCCATTTGAATTTTCCGTCTTTTCCTGCAATGGAAAAATGAGAGAGAGATTTGCCATTTTTGGATACCAGGCCTCCTCCTATATTCTCAAAAGAGATAACTATAGAGTCTCCTTCTTTTTTGAAAGACTTGAACAATGGACCGGCGGGAACAATATCTTCACCATAGGCCACCTTTTTTGCCGCTCTCGCAAGACGTTCTCCAACATCCTTTTTGTTTAAAGGGTGGATGTCATTTGATTCTCCCACATCTATGGCAACAGCCATTCCGGTGTGAGGTACAGTTAGGGTTTTTAACTGGGCGTCTCTTAATCTTGCCCAGTGACTGTCTCTGGGTTGATCTTTAGTTCCCATGAAGTTGGCGAGTTGAACATAAAGAAAAGGTAGATCTTCCTCATCCCATTTGTTTCTCCAGTCCTTGATGAGTGTGGACATTAGAGCTTCATATTCTCCAGGAGTATCTGCATTTGATTCTCCCTGGTACCAAATTACCCCTTTTAAGGAATAATCAATTAAAGGATTGATCATGGCATTGTATAACCCAAGAGGTTTCCATCTGATGAAGGTTTGCCCCTGTAAACGTGGCATTTCAGCCCCAAGTTTAAACTTCCAGGTGCCGGTAAGGTCTATCTCTTCTTCTCCTGTAATGAGTTTGTATTCTTTCTCCTCTACAAAACCTCCACGTCCCCCTTCATTTATGATACGAATGCTAATGGTATTCTCTCCGGCTTTTAATACGCCCTCTGGAATTTCATAACGTCGTGGAGGATATTGATAGGTGGTATTGCCCACAAATTTTCCATTTACAAATACTGAATCGGCATCTACAATACGTCCTAATATAAATTTAGCTGCTCCTTGTATCTGCTCTTCCTTAAGATCAATGGTCTTTCTAAACCATACAACCCCATTTTTAGGGCCAAGATCTGTTTCGGCCCAATAGCCGGGAATATCCATAGTTTGCCAGGAGGAGTCGTCGAGATTTGCCGCTTTCCAGTTCTTTTTAATTCCTATATCTTTTTTTTGGATTTCGCTGTACCAATTTCTAATACGGGTTTGATCGGCAGTTGCAATACTATCTCTTAAGTCTTCACTCTGGAACCTGATCGCTTCCTTGTAATGCTCAGGAAATTGTTTTAGGGCATTTTCACTTATCCAGGCTTCCGCAGGAGATCCTCCAAGTGCCGAGTTAATAATGCCAATGGGTACATTATATTCTTCATAGAGATCCTTTGCAAAAAAATAACTTACGGCAGAGATTTTTTCAATTGTATTTGATGCGACTGGTATCCATTCCCCACCTTCAAGATCTTCTTTCGCCTCATTGAAATTATAAGTTTTAGGGACTTCAAAATAGCGAATAGCCTCATTAGAAGCGGTTGCTATTTCTTCAGGATATAAAGGTGCAACCCGTCCCATGGGTAGC
The DNA here is from genome assembly GCF_050750585.1 of Salinimicrobium sp. WS361. Taxonomy (NCBI): domain Bacteria; kingdom Pseudomonadati; phylum Bacteroidota; class Flavobacteriia; order Flavobacteriales; family Flavobacteriaceae; genus Salinimicrobium; species Salinimicrobium sp. WS361. The sequence continues at coordinate 32,654 of NZ_JBOJLM010000007.1, read as the reverse complement.
TCCATATTTGATTGTCCTGAGGCAAGCCATACATCACCAATATAAATATCTTTAAGTTGTATGGTATTGCTGCCTTTGATCTCCATTTCAAAAGGGCCACCGGCTTTTAGATCGTTAAGGGAAATAGACCATTTTCCTTCGCCATTTGTAACTGTATTGTATTCTTTATCCAGGAAAAAAACAGAAATGGGCTCCTGTTTAGAAGCCCATCCCCATATTTTTACTTCAGTATTTCGCTGAATAACCATTCCGTCATTAATGAGTCTGGGTAATTTTACCTGCCCAAATATTGCAATTGAACAACTGCTAAAAAAGAACAGCGTCAGAAAAGTTCTGAAAAATGCCATTTTTGAAAGGTTATTCTGCATCTTCATTGGCATAAGAGCTGATGGTTTCAATGCTTCCATCTTCATTATGTTTTAATTCTGCTACCTTCATGCTTCTTAGGTAAGTCTTTCCGCCAGAAAGAGAACTGTCGTGATAGAACAAATACCATTTACCATTATATTCTACGATAGAGTGGTGGTTTGTCCATCCCAATACTGGCTCAAGGACCACACCCTGGTAAGTGAACGGGCCATAAGGGCTATCTCCTGTTGCATAAGCAATGTTATGAGTGTCTCCGGTTGAATAGGAGAAATAGTAGGTATCGTTATATTTATGAACCCATGCTGCTTCAAAGAATCTCCTGTCATTATCACCTGTGGTAAGTGGGTTACCTTCTTTATCAAGGATCTCCACATCACGTAATTCTTCAGCAAATCCCAGCATATCATCGCTCATGCGGGCAATTTTAGGCATAAGAGCAGGTTCATCATCTGCAGGGTACACATCTTCCTCACCCTGATATTCGTTATTTCGGTAGCGTTGAAGCTGTCCTCCCCAAATTCCACCTACATACATATAATAGGCTCCGTCAGTATCTTTGTACACTGCAGGATCTATACTGTAGCTATTGTTAATGGGTTCCTCTTGTGGTTCAAACGGGCCGGCTGGGGAATCACCTACAGCAACACCAATTTTAAAGATGTCATTTTCATCTTTTGCAGGGAAATAGAGGTAGTATTTACCATCTTTCTCAGCAGCATCTGGAGCCCACATTTGTCTTGAAGCCCATTTAACATCCTCCACATCTAACACTTTGCCGTGATCTGTAACTTCGCCACCTACACTATCCATAGAATATACGTGGTAGTCTTTCATGTTGAAATGAGCACCAGTATCATCTTCAGGTATCCCTGAATCCCAGTCATGGGAAGGATAAACATATATTTTACCTTCGAATACGTGTGCAGAGGGATCTGCAGTGTAATTGTCCTTTACCAGTGGTTCTGAAGCAAATTCAGGAATGGTGTCATTCGATACCTCATTAGTTTCTTCAATCTGCTGTGTGTTATTTTCATTCTTACATCCAGTAAGTAATAAAACTGTGAACAGGGGATAAGCCAGTTTCTTGATTGTGGATAAATGTCTTTGCATTAGGAAAAATTTACTGTTTAATTAAAATTTTTTGTTAAAGAAGCTATATGCTAAAATAACAAAATAAAATCAATCGTATTCGTAAATTTTAAAATTTATCAATTAGTTGTTATACAGGTATTTGAAGTTTTACAGGCTAGTGTTATCACAGCTTGAAATAAATTTAACTTATTTTTTACGCAACCGATTGCGCAAATTGATAAAAAACGTATATTTATCCGTATGAAAGCTTAACAGCTATTTAACCAATCTAATCGTTCTTAATTTTTTAAACTATGACAACATGAAGGAAGTATTACTATTAAAAGGAAAACGTTCCTGGAAAAGTCTGTTGCTAATATTAACAGTAATGATGACTTGTGCCGCAACCGCTCAGAATATAACGGTTTCGGGAACAGTAACAGATGAAGTAGGGCCTTTACCTGGGGTTACTGTTCTGCTTCAGGGAACCTCCCGGGGTGTAACAACCGACTTTGATGGAGAATATGTGATAGAGGATGTACCATCTAACGGAGTGCTGGTATATTCATATGTTGGGTTTGCTACCCAAATGGTCAATATTAATGGCCGAAACGAAATCGATATAGTACTGCAGGAAGATACTGAAGCCCTGGAAGAGGTGGTTGTAATTGGATATGGAACTCAGCGTAGAGAGGCAGTAACAGGTTCTGTTTCCTCAATTGGCGGGGAAGAATTAAGAGAAATCCCTTCTGCCAATATTTCTGAAGCTTTACAGGGAAGACTTCCTGGTGTAGAGCTTTCACAAACCTCTTCCCAGCCTGGTGCTCCACAGCAAATACGTATTCGTGGAACACGTTCATTATCTGGTAGCAATGATCCATTGATCGTACTTAACGGTGTGCCTTTTGCAGGGTCTCTAAATGATATAAACCCAAATGATATTCAAAGTATGGATATCCTTAAAGATGCCTCGGCAACCGCAATTTATGGATCCAGGGGAGCTAATGGGGTGGTTATCATTACTACCAACACCGGGCGACAAGGCCAGGAAGCACAATTTAGTTATGATGCTTTTTATGGAGTGAAGACAGTGTTTGGGGAGTATCCAATGATGAGTGGGCCAGATTTGGTAGCACTTCGGAAAGCGGCAAACCAGTACGAGAATGGAGCAGATGAGATGGATGATGTAAACACCGACTGGCAGGACCTTATGTATGAAAACAGTTTTATTACAAATCATAATTTAGGTGTTTCTGGAGGTACAGAAAGCGGAAGCTATAGTGCCAGTCTTGGTTATACAAAAGATGCAGCTGTTCTACCCGAACAATACTTTGAGCGAATTTCTTTTAACGCAACACTTAGCCAGGATATAGGAGATTACATCAAGGTTGGGTTCAATACTAATAATAATTATTCGGTAAGAAATGGAATGAACCTGGGGATCTATGATGTTTTGGCTGCTTCCCCAATTGCCAGTCCATATAATGAAGATGGCTCTTTAAAAAGAGTAATAAGCCTGGCGGCAGATGATATGTGGGTGCGAACTCGTGGAAGCATTGAAGGGCTTGGAGATTCCTGGATAGATCAATCCAGAGAATTCGGGACTTTTAATAACTTTTTCGGAGAGCTTGAAATTCCTGGCGTTGAAGGGTTGAAATATAGAATTAACCTGGGTCTTAATTACCGGAGTACACATGGAGGTAGTTATACCGGCCAGGGAGTGTTTAGTGTTTCAGAGAGTACACTTTCTAACGCCTCCATTAATAACTCGATTACTACCCGTTACCTGGTAGAAAATCTATTAACCTATGATCGTACTTTTAACGACAGTCACAGAATAAACGTGGTAGGTTTATATTCTACAGAAGAAAGTAAATTTAATAGCTCAAGTATTGCTGCCCTGGGAATACCTACAGATCAGTTTCAGTTCTATAATTTAGGTCAGGCAACAGATGAGATCATTATAGACCCTGCGAATCAGGGCTACTACCGAAGCGGTTTAATGTCATATATGGGTAGGATAATGTACGAGTATGAGAATAAATATATGTTGTCTGCCACACTACGTTCAGACGGTTCGTCAAGACTTGCTGAAGGTCATAAATGGCACACGTATCCCGCAGTTTCTGTGGGTTGGAATCTTGGCAACGAAGCATTTATGGAAAATGTGGAATGGATGAATTCTCTTAAGATTCGTGCGGGTTATGGAGAAACTTCAAACCAGGCGGTAGCTCCTTATTCCACTTTGGGGCTATTGGCTACAAGACCATATAATTTTGGTCCCGATAATTATGCAGTGGGATATTATGTTTCTCAGCTTCCTAACCCCGAACTTGGATGGGAATATTCTACAACTTATAACTTCGGAGTTGACTTTTCTTTATTTAATTATCGACTTACTGGTACTGCAGAATACTATATTACCAACACCAATGACATCCTTTACAATGTGGTACTTCCGGGTACTTCTGGGGTAGGAAGTTATACTGCCAATATCGGGGAGACCCAAAACAAGGGATTTGAACTTTCCCTTAATGGAGTAATTTTTGATAACCCCGATGGCTTTAGCTGGGAGGCAGGCCTTAATCTTTATTCTAATGAGAATGAGCTTGTGGCACTTGCTTCAGGAACTTCTCAGGATGTAAGTAATAACTGGTTTGAAGGTCATCCTATTAATGTGATCTATGACTATGAGCGTATTGGGCTTTGGCAGGAAGATGATCCTTACCTGGATATATTGGAGCCCGGAGGAAATGTTGGGATGATCAAGGTGAAATATACCGGAGAGTATGATGCCAATGGGGTACCGGTGAGGCAAATTGGACCAGACGACAGAAAAGTGATTGATGTAAATCCAGATTTTCAGGGAGGATTTAATACTCGTCTTTCCTATAAAAATTTCGATTTAACTGCAGTAGGTGCATTCCAGTCTGGAGGAGTACTTATTAGTACTCTATATGGTTCTTCAGGGTATTTGAATATGCTGAACGGTCGCCGGGGGAACGTAGATGTTGATTACTGGACACCAGAAAATACAGGAGCCAGGTATCCCAAACCGGGAGGAGTAACAAGTGGTGATAATCCAAAATATGGTTCTACACTGGGATATTTTGATGCTTCATATTTAAAGATACGAACTCTTACGCTGGGATATAACTTTGATAAAGAAACCATAGGTGACCTTGGTTTTAAAGATCTTAGACTCTATGGTACAGTTCAAAATGCTTTTGTACTATTTTCACCTTATCATGATGAATCGGGGATGGATCCTGTAACCAACTCTTATGGTGATGAGAATTCAGCGGTAGCAGGTTATCCAGGCAGGCTTCTTACTATTGGGACAAACACTCCCGCTACGAGGAATTACCTTTTAGGTGTGAACTTAACTTTTTAAAAAAATTATTATGAAAAATATTCGTTTAAAAACTTCTGTTATAACCACTCTTGCGTTGGCTATGCTTCTGATTTCCTGTTCAGAAGATATTCTTGAAGAGACGCCAAGAAGTACATATGAACCAGGTTTCTTTAAAACTGAAGCCGGGGTACTGGGAGGTTTGACCTCTATGTATGCTCATTTGAGATACATTTATGGGCAGGCATATTACTACAATACTACCTTAACGGGTACAGATGAGGTAACATACGCTCAGAGTGCAGATCAAAACTTCCTGGTAATGGATCTTTCGGGACAGGGAAATATTACTCCTGAAGATAGCCGTGCCGATGCGATATGGAACATTTCCTTTTCAAATATCAATACCGCTAACGGTGTAATTGAAAATGCTGAAGCAGTGGGGATATCTGATGAACTTACGGCTGAAGCAAGATTTTTTAGAGGTTTTGATTACTTCTTACTAGTCCAGACTTTTGGAGGTGTGCCGTTAGATCTGGGAGCTGGAGAACTTACCTTCAACACAAATCCTACGAGAACATCTACACGAAATACAGTTCCTGAAGTTTATACCAGGGCAATATTTCCCGATCTTCTTGACGCAGTTGAAAACCTTCCTGAAATTCCAAGAGTTACTGGTGGAGCGACTAAAACCGTTGCCAGGTTGTATTTGGCTAAAGCTTATTTAACTTATGGATGGTGGTTAGAGAATCCAAATAATATTCCTACCTACCCCGAAACCAGCCGCACAGATCCCGACGGTCATGATGCACAGTGGTATTTTCAACAGGCCTATGATGTTGCAACAACAGCGATTAATAATCCCGGACCTTTTGGGCTTCAACCTACCTACTATGACGTAAATAATGCTGAAAACGACAGGAATAGTGAGATCCTACTTTATGCAGATCATACTGAAACCAGTGAATATTACAACGGAGCCAGTCTTACTTATAGTGGTGGTGGTGCTCCCGAGAACTTTGCAGGATGGATGATGACCTGGAACTATACTGTTATTCGTAGTGCTACCGATCCCAACTGGAATGAAACTGTGAGTTCTGTACAAAGAGAAGATTCCCAGGATCTTGGACGTCCATGGACCAGGATGGCACCAACCATTGGAGCTATTACTCAAACTTTTGCAGATAAGACTCAGGACTCCCGCTATGATGGAACTTTTACCACAACCTACCGTGGAAACTGGCCAAAAGGTGGAGTAGAGCAGGATGTGTTATATAACGCCAATGGGCTTCCGGTGGAACCGGGAGACGCGATCCTTACCTTCCTTGATGAACAGCCTGATGCTACTATCAACTATCCTGATGGACAGGGGAAAAGTAATATTGGAGCCGGGGAATTACCTGGAAGGTCAGATTTTGTTGTAGGGCCACAGGATATTAGTAGAAGAACATATCCCGGACTTTGGAAATTAGGTCCATATCGTACTAATACTGGAGATGGTTTAGGGCAACCAAATGCTGCGAGTACACGTCCATTTAATATTGCAAAGTTTTCTGAGCTTTACTTCATCGCTGCTGAAGCTGCAGTAAAAGGGGCAAATGCTACAGGAATTTCTGCAAGAGAATTGATTAATGTGATAAGAGCAAGAGCAGGAGTATGGAGATGGGATAATAATGCAGGAGAGCCTAAAATAGCAGATTTTAGCAACGAACTTGTTTCTGAAACTCCGGCAGAAATAGATATTTACTACATCCTGGCAGAAAGATCGAGAGAGTATTTTGGGGAAGGATATCGTTGGTATGATCTTATTCGCACCCAAACATGGGAAGAACTTGCTTCAACCTATCGCATTGCAGGAAGCGATTACGGTGACCACAATGCCCAGACTATTAACCGTAATATTCAGCCGCATCATTACCTGCGTCCTATCCCTCAGGGGCAGATAGACGCTATGGAAGGAGATACTGGAATGTACCAGAACCCTGGTTACTAAGAACGGTTAGCATAAAAAAGTAAAAATCGAAAAGGCTGTCTGTAAAGGCAGCCTTTTCTTATGGTGAAAACCGGTAATAGTTTTGTTCAGAAGTTCACTGAGCAAGAAAGAATAATCAGCTATAAATTATATCCTCAACATGGTAAATGTTGCTTCAAAATGCCATTTTTGAGAGCATAGAAAATAGTAACGGCATTTGATGTAATAAACTAAAAAGCCGCCTGAAGAATGCTTCAGGCGGCTTTGCTTAATAGTTGAAACTCCTTAAGTTGAAACTATTTCTAGTAGGAATTAGCTATAATTTGTTCAAATAGCTCTTGTTTACCACTTATTTGTTGAGGTTCTCCTGCCTCACGGGCGATCTTGCTCAAATCTTCCAAAGAAAGTTCACCGTTTTCAAATTTAGCTCCGTTTCCACTGTCAAAAGAGGAGTAACGCTCCTTCCGAAGTTGTTTATACTTTGAGTTCTCCAATATATTATTGGCACAAATTAAGCCTCTCGCAAAAACATCCATTCCTGCAACGTGAGCAATGAACTTATCTTCCAGGTCGGTAGAATTACGTCTTACTTTAGCATCAAAGTTGATTCCTCCGCCCTGAATTCCGCCGCCTTCAAGGATGATAAGCATTGCCTGCGTGATTTCGTATAGATCAATTGGGAATTGGTCTGTATCCCAGCCGTTTTGATAATCACCTCTGTTGGCGTCGATGCTTCCTAACATTCCGGCATCAACAGCTACCTGCAACTCATGTTCAAAAGTATGTCCTGCAAGGGTTCCGTGATTGACCTCCAGGTTTAATTTGAAGTCATTTTCCAGGCCGTACTGTCTTATGAAACTCAGCGAAGTTGCAGCATCATAATCATACTGGTGCTTGGTAGGCTCCATTGGCTTTGGTTCTATAAAGAAATTCCCTTTAAAACCTTGTTTTCTGGCGTAATCTTTACAGGTGTTAAGGAATCTTCCCAAATGATCCAATTCTCTTTTCATATCGGTGTTAAGAAGGCTCATGTAACCTTCACGACCACCCCAAAATACGTAATTCTCGCCTCCAAGTGCCATGGTAGCATCAAGAGCGATCTTTGCCTGTGCACCGGCGTAGGCTAACACATCAAAGTTTGGGTTTGTGGCGGCACCATTCATATAGCGTGGATTGCTGAAGAGGTTTGAAGTACCCCATAACAATTTGATCCCGCTTTCTTCCTGCTTTTGCTTTGCATATTCTACCATGGTTTGTAGACGCTTTTCGAACTCTGCAAGAGTTGGTGCTTCATCTACAACGTCTACATCGTGGAAACAGTAATATGATGTTCCCAGCTTGGTCATGAATTCGAATGCCGCATCCATTTTGTCTTTTGCACGGGTAATGGGATCATTACTTTTATCCCATTCAAATGTTTCTGTCCCCGGCCCAAATGGATCGCTTCCGGTGTTGTTGAAAGTGTGCCAGTAGGCAGTAGCAAATTTCAGGTGTTCCTTAAGTGTTTTACCTGCTACTACTTTATTTTCGTCATACCATTTAAAAGCAAGCGGATTGTCACTCTCCCTGCCTTCAAATTTGATTTTGTCAATGTTTTTGAAAAATTTTGATTCCATAATTACTCTTTTTCAGTTTTAATGTTGCTTTTCCATTTTCCGTAGATCTCTTCATACTGGCTGGAGAGTTCTTTTTGTGGTTCCAGGCACTCCAGGCGCTGAAGATTTTGGAACGCTTCTTTTAGGTTATTATAATATCCGAATCCATAGGCTGCGCCACGTGCTGCACCCTCGGCTCCTGAAGTGTTATAGAGTTCGAGTTGTGCCTGGGTAGTGTTGCAAAAGATCTCTCTAAAAACAGGACTTAAGAAAAGGTTCCCTTTTCCGGCACGTACAATCTCACCAGATGTTCCCAGCGACTTCATAACGTCGAACCCATAATTCATCGCGAATACAATTCCTTCACAGGCAGACCTTATCAGGTGGGCAGGTTGATGAATATTAAAATTGAGATTCTCAATACCCGATTTTGCCTGTCGATTATTAAAAATTCGTTCTACTCCATTTCCGAAAGGGTAGAACCTTAGATCTTCACTTCCGGGTTTTGCTTTTGCAGCTTCAGAATTAAGAACATCATAAGAAATAAGCTCTCTGTCTCCCACCGACATTATTTTCCGTAGCCATTGATATAGAATTCCTGAGCCATTTATAATGCCCAGCAGGCCATTTCTCTTTTGATCTGGAGTATTACTCACATGAAGAAATGTGTTTATACGGTTTTGCTCGTCGTAAATATCTTTATCTGTAACAGCGTATATTACTGCTGATGTTCCTGCCGTGGTGGCTATTTCTCCCGGATTAAGTACATTAAGTGAGAGCGCGTTGTTTGGCTGATCGCCTGCGCGGTATGTAATTTTGACACTGCTGTCAAGTCCCAGTTGGTTTGCTACATCAGGATGAATGGTAGCCTGCTCCCCAAAAGTGGGAACAATTTCGGGCACCAATTCCCCGTCTAATCCCATTTTTTCAAGGATTTCGGTAGCCAGTCGGCCTTCGGGGAAATTCCAGAGTGCAGCTTCAGATAAGCCAGAGGAAGTTGTTTGAGGAGTACCTGTAAGCTTTGCAGCTAAAAAATCTCCCGGTAACATCATATATTTTGCCGTGGCATATACTCCCGGCTCATTCTGCTTGACCCAACTGAGTTTAGATGCAGTAAAATTTCCGGGGCTTCCAAGGATCTGCTCATTGCAGTTCTTCTCGCCTATAGTTCTATATGCTTCATGACCAATTTCTGCAGCCCGACTGTCACACCATATAATTGAGGGCCTTACGGGCTCAAGGTTTTCATCGGTTATTACCAGGCCATGCATTTGGTAAGCAATACCAATTCCTTTAATCTGCTTTAGGTCATAGTTATGCTTGTTGCTTATATCATTTAGACCCTGCTTAAGGTATTGCCACCAGCTGTTAGGATCCTGTTCGGCCCACCCAAACCTGGGTGCCTTCATTTCCATTTCAAAATCGGGTGCCGTAACAGAACATACGGTTTCACCTTTTTCTGCATTTAGTACAGATAGTTTTATTGAAGAACTACCTAAATCAATTCCTAAAAAGTACATAAATATTCTTTATTTTTTCTTCATCCATAGTTCTTCCATATCCTCCAGTGTTCTTCCTTTAGTCTCTGGTACAAACTTCCAGATAAAGAGTAAAGAAAGAAAAGCCATCACTCCATATATCCAGTATGAGAAGCCGTGATTGAAATGTTCTACAAGTGCCGAATTGTTATTCATCATAGGGAATGTCCAGGAAACAATAAGATTGGCTAACCATTGAATCGCTACTGCAACTGCCATTACCCCTCGAATTTTATTAGGGAAAATTTCTGAAAGTAGTACCCAGGTTACAGGTCCCCATGACATAGCGAATGCAGCAATGTAAAGAAGCATAAGGAGTAGTGCTGGTAAACCTTCGGTCTCTGTATATAGTGCAAAGCCAAGACCTATCATAGCTACAGCCATAACCGCACTACCAATCATCATTAATTTTTTTCTTCCAAATTTATCCACAGTCATAATTGCCAGTACTGTGAAGAGCATATTAATTGCTCCCACGATGATGGTTTGGAGCATCGAAGCATCTGTTTCCATTCCCATTCCCCTAAAGATTTCCGGAGCGTAGTAAAGAACCACGTTGATACCTACAAACTGTTGAAATATGGAAAGAAGAATACCTATGATAACAACACCCCATCCAAACGAAAGCCAATGCGATTTTGTGCGACTAAAAGAGGCTTTAATATCGGACAGGATTCGGGTGGCTGTTTCAGGACCATTTAATTTGGTAAGAACTTTCATCGCATCTTCCTCATTACCCTTCATAGTCTGGAATCTAGGAGTTTTAGGTACAAAGAACAGGAAGAGCAGGAAGAGTAAGGCAGGAATTGCTTCAGACAGGAACATATATCTCCATCCGGTTTCATTGATCCACAATTCTGTTTGTCCACTTACAATAAAGTAGTTGACAAAATACACCACTAACATCCCTGTAACGATTGCGAACTGGTTAAAAGAAACGAGCTGGCCTCTTATATTAGCAGGTGCCATTTCGGCTATGTACATTGGGGCCAGCATACTTGCCAGTCCTACTCCTATACCTCCTATAATTCTATAGATGATAAAAGCAGTTAAGTCATTCCCGGGGAAGATATTCATGACCTCGGGGTAAGAAGAACCAAGTGCTGAAATTAAGAAGAGTAGGGCTGCAATGATCAATCCATTTCGCCTACCTATAGAATTAGCTACGTTGTCACCCAGTGAGGCTCCAATAATACAGCCTACCAGGGCGCTACTCACCATGAACCCCAAAATAGAATTCCTGAGATTCTCAGTGAGAATGTTAGGAAGGGTTAGGAATTGAAAATAAAAGACCGCACCTCCAAAGATGAGGATTGCGGCAATAATGGTATAAGCTTTGTTTTTCTGAAAGAACTTAAGAATAAAATCTGCAAACAAAAGACCTATGGCCAGAACGCATAAGCTTATTGTGATTTTAAACTGAAAAATAGTGTCTTCAGCAAATGAAGGGCTGTTCTCGAGGGAGGTGATAAAGAAATTTTCCAGAGCACCTACCGCTCCTGATATCACTGCAGTATCATAGCCAAATAAAAGGCCTCCTAAACTTGCTACTATGGTGATAAGATAAACGCTTGTTTTACTTGTGTGGGTTGTGGCCATCTTATTTTTGTATCTTATGGTTTAATTGACTACAAGTTTAAATATTAATTTTTAATTTAGCAATTATTAAATGCTAATATTAAAGTATTCTTAAAATTTTTGTCTGTGATGATTATCTGTGTATTGCACAGGTAGTGCAGATGTACCTGGTAAATAAATGAAGAAAGAATTGTTAGATATTGAATCCGGAGAACTTATTTCCACATCAGTAATGAGTTCTATTACTATTGACTGTACCATTTTTGGTTTTGAGAATGGCAGTCTTGAGGTTCTTCTGGTGAAACATGCGAAGGGTATCAGTGAAGGAAAATGGGGGCTTCCGGGGGGATGGATTCAGGAAGTGGAAAGTATAGATGCTGCGGCTCACAGGCTACTAAGAGAATTAACAGGACTGGAGAATATATACCTTGAGCAGCTCAAAGCTTTTGGAGAGCCCGATCGTTTTCCCTTAGGCAGGGTCATAACTGTGGGTTATTATGCTTTGGTGAAACGGGAAGATTACAGCGTTAAAGCGGGGTTTACTGCTTCGGAAGCAAAATGGTTCAAAATTGCAGAGGTGCCCGAGCTGATATATGATCACACACAAATCCTGGAATACAGCATCCAAAACCTGAGAAAAAGGGTGCGGCAGGCTCCCATAGGTTTTAATCTTCTGCCAGAAAAATTTACACTCTTGCAGCTTATGCAATTATATCAGGAGATTTTAAAGGTAGAGATGGATAAGCCGAACTTTAGGAGGAAGTTCTTAAGGATGAAACTTTTGGTCGACATTAACGAGAAACAAAAAGATGTTTCGCACAGGGCCGCCAAACTGTACAAATTCGATAATAATACCTATCAAAAACTAACGGAAAAAGGTTTTAATTTCGAGTTTTAATAGGGCATATAGCTTTTAAAATAAAGGTATAGTTACTTAAGATTATCTATATTTGTATACATCTGCAAAACAACCATTTGTTGTTATTTCCAAGTTGATTCCATGAAAAAGAAAGAAGTGACTATTTATGATTTGGCTAAAGAGCTGAACTTTTCCCCTTCTACAGTTTCCCGGGCGTTAAATAACCACAAGAGTATCGGGAAAAAAACAACAAAGGAAATCCATAAAGCGGCACAAAGGCTTGGATACAGGCCCAACTCTATTGCAGCCTCTCTGCGAAGTAATAAAAGTAAAACTATAGGTATCCTAATTGCCAGAATTAATAGCCCTTTTATGTCTACCCTTATAAGCGGAATTGAAGATACGGCGCGTAAAGCCAATTATAACGTGCTTATAAGTCAGTCTAATGAGAGTTATGAAAATGAGGTGAATAATGCCAAGGCGCTATATGATAGTCGGGTAGGGGGGGTGATCGTATCTCTTGCAATGGAAACAGTAGATACTTCTCACTTCAAGCAGTTTTTAGACAAGAATATTCCTGTGGTTTTCGTAGATCGTGTTCCAAAAGAATTTAATTCTTACCGGGTAGTAATTGATAATTATGCTGCAGGTTATCGTGCCACGAAACATCTTATTGATCAGGGTTGTACCAGAATAGCACATTTTGCAGGATCTCAACATGTAAATGTATATAACATGCGAAAGAAGGGATATATTGATGCCCTGACTGAAAATGGAATTGAGGTTGACGAAAAGCTGATCATTAGCCTTAAAACTATGAGTTCTACCGAAGGTTGGGAAGCGACAGAAAAACTGCTTGGTATGTCCAATCCGCCCGATGGTATTTTTTCTTCAAACGACAGTGCGGCTGTTAGTGCCATTCGCTGTGCAAAAGAAAGAGGAGTGAAGGTGCCGGAAGAACTAGCTATCATTGGTTTTAATGATGATCCTGTGGCTTCTATTGTGGAGCCTTCACTTTCCACTATTTCACACCCTGCAAGACGAATGGGGGAGATATCGGCTTTAAGAATTCTGGAACATTCAAAGGAAAACCTTGGTACCAGCGTATCAGAGATCACAATGCTTGATACCAAGGTGGTTGTTCGTAATTCCAGTAGAAGAAAACCTTAGATTCCAAACTATTTTGGTGTTTAAAATATTGGATCAAAGCTAAAATAGGGTTTATAAGAGAAATCTATTTACCAGGGTTAAAAGTCAAAATATTCCTTCGCGTTGTAATAGCATATGTCCTGCACAATTTTTCCAATCCATTCCAAATCTTCAGGCAGTTCCTTATTTTCGATCGCATTTCCGAAGTAGTTACATAAGATCCGTCGAAAATATTCATGTCTTGGAAAAGAAAGAAAGCTCCTGCTGTCTGTCAACATTCCCACGAAACAGCTAATGAGCCCCATATTTGAGATGGTGGTTAATTGTTTCTCAATTCCATCTTTTTGATCGAGAAACCACCATGCAGCCCCATGCTGTATTTTGCCTTTTTGGGAGTTGCCCATAAAATTTCCGGCCATGGTGGCCATCACTTCATTTTCGGCAGGATTTACGTTGTATAAGATCGTTCTGGGGAGGGAATTGATCCTGTCTAAAGAATCCAGATATTTTGCCAGAGGTTTGGCCTGTTGAAAATCTCCTATGCTGTCAACACCTGCGTCTGCTCCCAGGTTATTCAACATTCTTGTGTTAGTATTCCTTATAGGCCCCAAGTGCAATTGCATTGTCCAGTTCTTTTCGGAATACATTTTTCCCAGATGGTACATTACTCCCGATTTAAAGACCAGAACTTCAGTTGTTTCCAGCAGCTCTCCTGATAATTTTTTGTTCAGAATTATGTTGAGCGCTTCATCAGTAAAATCTTCGGCGCATGCACAATCAAGGCCGTGGTCAGAAAGGCGGCAACCATGTTCATGAAAATAGTCTATCCTGCTTTTTACGGCATCAAGGAAGCTGTCAAAATCATCAATTTTAATCTCTGTTTGAGCTGAGACTTTTTCAATATAGGTCTGGAAACCTGCTTCCTCAATTCCCAGAAATCTATCAGGTCTAAAAGTGGGCAGGATTTTAATTTCAAACCCGTCTTCGGCAATTTCCCTGTGGTAGTGTAGATCATCTGCAGGATCATCGGTAGTACAAACCACCTCTACATTCATTTTTCGAAGCAAATTCCGTACAGAATATTCGGGGGTTGAGATGAGCGAGTTGCAATGATCATATACTTCTTCAGAGTTAGAGGTGTTGAGAATTTCATCAACTCCAAAATATCTTTTCAATTCCAGATGGGTCCAGTGATAAAGCGGGTTCATTAGGGTATAAGGGATAGTCGCAGCCCATTTGCTGAATTTTTCCCTGTCGCTGGCCTTTCCCGTGATGTATTTTTCTTCTATACCCAGTGCTCTCATTGCCCGCCATTTGTAATGATCGCCCTCTATCCACAGCTGGGTGAGGTTCTCAAAAATGCGGTTTTTTGCTATGTCTTTTGCTGATAGATGGCAGTGATAATCAATAAGGGGCATTGATTTGGCAAAATCGTGATATAACTTTCTCGCGTGATTGGTCTCCAGGAGAAAATCAGCGTCTATGAAATTTTTCATTTTAATCTTCTTAGGGGATTACCTGAGTGTGAAATTGGCTTCTTTTAGTTCTTTTCCCAGTTCAGTGCTTCTTTTTCCGGGGCTTGAGCCACCAATGTAGATACTGAATTCACCCGATTCCAAAACTCGCTCTCCTTCATTATTCACTAGTTGCATCATCTGCGGCGTGATCTCAAAAGAAATCTCTTCGGAAGCGCCAGGCTCAAGTTCAACCTTTTTTATCCCGTATAGTTGAGATTTTGGGGTTCTTACTGAAGCTTTAAGATCAGACACATAAAGCTGAACTACTTCTTCTGCTTTCGTTTCTCCGGAATTTGTTACCACAACTTTTGCTATTAAGGATTTTCCTTTTTTCAGTTTTTTATCTGAAAGTTTGATCTCTGAATAATTGAAGTCGCTGTAGCTAAGGCCATAGCCAAAGGGGTACATGGGCTCTGCATTCATGTATTTATAGGTTCTGCCTTCCATACTATAATCTTCGTATGCCGGAAGGTCATCCAAAGATTTAGGAAAGGTTATTGGAAGCCTTCCTGATGGAGATACCTTTCCAAAAATGACATCTGCAACGGCATTTCCTCCTTCTTCTCCGGGATACCAAACGAGGAGAACAGCATCTGCCAGTTCATGCACTTCCTGAAGATTCATAGGGCTACCTCCTGTAATTACAGCGATAACAGGAGCATCACCTGCCGCTTCATTCAGTTTTTTCAGGTAATCGATCTGGTTTTGAGGAAGATTGTAATCCAGCCGGTCTCCAAAAGTTTCTGAAGCGATAGATTCTCCTTCTTCCCCTTCCAGAACACCCGAAATTCCTAATACTGCGATGGTAGCATCGCTATTGCCGGCATTGGGGGAAGCCCAATCCTGCGGATTCGCATTTGGCCTGTCAAGCAATGTTCCCTGGCGGTATTGCATTTGGCTCTGTGGTTCTATCGCCCCGGCAAGGCCTTCAAGAATGGTGACAAGGTTGGGGTTGATTCCGTGGTAATTTCCAAGTAGCACCTCAATACTCGTAGCATTCGGGCCGGTAATAAAGTACTTGGAAAGGTCATTTTTGAGAGGTAAGGCACCATTATTTTTTAGCATTACAATAGACTTCTGCGCTACTTTTCTTGCCAGAGCCCTGTGTTCTTCGGTGTCGAGATCTTCTGCTGAAAGCTGTGAATATGGATTGTCTTCTGCGGGGTCAAAAAGGCCTAATTTGAACTTCGTTTTTAGAAGGACAGCAAGTTGCTCGTCAATTTCGGCTTCAGTTACCAAACCTTGTTCAACGGCTTCAACAAGTGAAGGATATACGCTTCCGCAGTTTAGGTTTACCCCGCTTTTAATTCCCAGAGCTGCTGCTTCCTCGGGCGTTTCCACTACGTTGTGGCCTTCGTAAAAGTCTACCAACGCCCAGCAGTCACTTACGATATGCCCCTGGAAATTCCATTTGTCACGTAAAACATCCTGCAACAAATATTTGTTTGCGCAACAGGGTTCCCCGTTTGTCGCGTTATAGGCGCACATGATGGTTTCAACATCTGCATCTACAAGGGCTTTAAAAGCCGGTAAATAAGTTTCCCACATATCTTTCATGGAAGCTTCGGCATTGAATTCATGGCGAAGTTTTTCGGGTCCGCTGTGAACGGCATAATGTTTTGCGGCTGCAGCAGTTTTCAGGTATTTAGGATGGTCTCCCTGAAGCCCTTTTACAAAAGCTGTTCCCAGCAATGCAGTAAGAAAAGGATCTTCCCCATATGTTTCCTGGCCACGTCCCCAACGTGGATCTCTGAAAATATTAATGTTTGGCGTCCAAAAGGTGAGTCCGCTGTATTGACGGCGATATCCGTTTTCTACGGCTGTATTATGTGTTGCCCGCGCCTCATCTGAAATTGCGTTGGCTACCTCAAGAATGAGATCTTCATCAAAAGTAGCTCCCATTCCAATAGCCTGTGGAAAAACAGTTGCCACACCAGATCGTCCAATACCGTGTAAAGCTTCATTCCACCAGTTGTATTCGGGAATACCCAGTCGTTCTACTGCGGGACTGTTATGCATCATCTGCCAGGCCTTCTCTTCAATAGTCAATCGATTGATTAGATCCTGGGTTCTTTCCTCTATACTTAAGGTAGGATCATTGAAAGGATAATTTTGATTTTTAGGATTTTCCTGGGCAACGGCAAATCCTGCAATAAAGGTTATAAGTAAAATTAAAAACTTTCTGATTATTAGACTTTTCATGTGGCTATTTTATGGGTTGGTTATTCTTCTAGTGTAGAGGTAATAAACATTGCATCTTAACAAATTAAATATATTTTTAATTTAAACACAACCGATTGCGTAAAATGTTTTGCTGATAGGTTATTTTTTTCTATTTTTCCGTTCCAAATCACGTGCATATTTTAAATAATCCTCTCCAATGTCTAAATGTCTTTACTTCATATTTTTACTGGCAATTCTCCCGTTAAACCTTCGTTCTCAGGACGGTTATGACCTATGGCTGCAATATTATCCTATTGAAGAAGCGACCCTAAGAGAAAACTATTCCACCCAAATTCAGGGATTAATAACCTATGGGTCTGGCGCTACACTGGATGCTGCGGTCTCTGAGCTTGAAAAAGCTTATGCGGGGTTCTTTGACGCATCAATTCCAACCGCTATCTCCATTAAAGAAAACAGCCTGGTTCTGGGCACCCGTGATAACCTTCCTGCGTATGTGCTTCCTTCTTTAGAAGGAGAATTTACAAAAATTAATTCTGAAGGTTATATTATCAAAAAGATCCGCATTGGGAATACACCGGCAACAGTTATTACAGCAGAAACTGAAGCCGGGCTTTTATACGGAACTTTCAGGTTCATCAAAGAAATGCAATTGAGAAACGCAATAGATGAAATTTCTATAACCGATTCTCCAAAAATTCAGATCAGGGTCCTAAATCACTGGGACAACCTGGATAGGACCGTGGAACGTGGCTATGCCGGATTTTCCATTTGGGACTGGCATCACCTGCCAGAGCTTATCAAACCTGAATATATTGACTATGCCCGCGCGAATGCCTCTATAGGAATTAACGGAACCGTATTGACCAATGTGAACGCCAGTTCGGTGGTGCTTACTTCAGCATACATTGAAAAAGTAAAAGCCCTGGCTGATGTTTTCAGGCCTTACGGAATAAAAGTTTATCTAACGGCACGTTTTTCTTCCCCAATGGAATCTGGTGACCTGGAGACGGCCGATCCTTTTGATCCTGAAGTAAAACAATGGTGGAAAGATAAAGCCGATGAAATTTATGCTGAAATCCCCGATTTTGGAGGATTTTTAGTCAAAGCAAATTCTGAAGGACAACCCGGCCCCAATAACTATGGTAGATCTCACGTTGATGGTGCAAATATGCTTGCTGAGGCCGTAGCGCCACACAACGGAATTGTGATGTGGCGCGCTTTTGTCTACTCAGAACACGATCCTGATGACAGGGCGAAACAGGCGTATTCCGAATTTGTGCCTTTTGATGGTAAATTCCATGACAACGTGCTGGTGCAGGTGAAGAACGGGCCAATAGATTTCCAGCCGCGGGAGCCATTTCACCCTATGTTTGGCGCAATGCCCGATACCCCACTAATGATGGAATTCCAGATCACCCAGGAATATCTTGGTTTTAGTTCCCACCTGGTTTACCTGCCAAAAATGTTCGAGGAGGTTCTTGATGAAGATACCTATGTACAGGGGGAAGGCTCTACGGTAGCGAAAGTTATAGATGGAAGCCTGTCAAATAAAAAATTAACAGGAATCGCCGGGGTGGCCAATATTGGAACTGCAAAGAACTGGACAGGCCATCCTTTTGGGCAGGCCAACTGGTATGGCTTTGGGCGTCTGGCCTGGGATCCTTACATAGATTCTGAAGAGATCGCAGAAGACTGGCTAAAAATGACATTTTCAAAGGAGAAGAATTTTGTTGATGAGGTGAGTGAAATGATGTTGGATTCCCGGGAAGCAGTTGTGAATTATATGACTCCTTTAGGTCTTCATCATATCATGGACACAGGTCATCATTACGGTCCCGGCCCGTGGGTTGACAACCTGGACAGGCCAGAGTGGAATCCTGTTTATTATCACCGTGCCGATTCTTTGGGAGTTGGTTTTGACCGAACTACTACAGGAAGCAATGCGCTTGCTCAATATGCAGAGCCCCTTAGAGAAAAGTATAATTCAATAGAAACAACCCCCGAACAGTACCTGCTGTGGTTCCACCACGTGCCTTGGGATTATGAAATGAAAAACGGAAAGACTCTTTGGCATAACATGGCTGCTAAATATCAGCAAGGTGTGGAAGAAGTGGAAGATATGGTGAAGACCTGGAATGAAATGGAAGAATATGTAGATGAGGAGAGGTTTACCACGACACAAATGCTGCTTCAGATTCAGCTAAAAGAAGCAAAATGGTGGCGCGACGCCGTACTTCTGTATTTCCAGCAGTTTTCTGAAATGGAATTACCCGAATTTGTCCCTACACCCGAACATGATTTAGAATATTATCAATCACTGGAATTCCCTTATGCACCAGGCATAAGTCCTTCCTGGCATTAAACTACTTATGAATAAAAATCTTATAGCACTGGTAACTGGCGCAAATGCCGGACTGGGATTTGCGACCGCAAAAAAATTCTGTGATAACGGAATTACCACCTACGTAAATGGTAGGAATAAAGAGAAAACCCTTCAAGCCTGTGAGGAGCTGGGGCCAAATGCAAAACCTTTTATCCTCGATCTCAATAACCTTAATGAAATACCTGAAGCCGTCGCGAAACTTGCTGAAGAAGCCGGAAAAATTGATATTCTGGTGAATAACGCAGGGATCAATATGAAAAAGGAATTTCTAGAAGTTACCAACGACGAATTTCAGAATATTCTCCACACCAATGTGCTTGCGCTGTTTGCAGTGAGCAGGGAAGTGGCAAAAGTGATGAAAAAGAATAACTACGGAAGCATCATCAATATTAGCTCTATGGCGGCTCAATATGGAATTCCTAAAGTAATTGCATATTCGGCGAGTAAAACTGCCATAGACGGGATGACGCGTGCAATGGCCGTAGATCTTGCGCAATTTGGGATCAGGGTGAACGCTGTCGCCCCCGGGTTCATTAAAACCAATATGTCCAGCAAAGCGTTGGACAATGATCCAGAGCGTAAGAACAAAGTGCTTTCCAGAACCCCGATGGGAAAACTGGGAGAACCTTCAGATGTTGCAGATGCAGTTTACTATTTTGCAACTTCAGAATCAAAATTTACTACCGGAACAGTTCTTCCGGTAGATGGTGGAAACTCAATAGGTTTTTAAGATGTACAAAATGACCCAGACCATGCGCTGGTACGGCCCTAACGACGTACTCTCGCTCAAAGAATTGAAACAAGCCGGAATTACCGGGATCGTAACTGCATTACACGAAATTCCTGTGGGAGAAATCTGGTCCAAAAATGCCATTTTAGAGAGGAAAGCAGAAATTGAAGCCCTTGGTTTGCAATGGAGCGTGATAGAAAGTCTTCCCGTACATGAGGATATCAAGAAACGCTCGGGGAATTTTGAAAAATACATTGAAAATTACAAGATCAGCCTTCAGAATATTGGAAAATGCGGGATAAAAGTGGTCGCTTATAACTTTATGCCTATCCTGGATTGGGTGCGTACAGATCATTTTTACGAAAATAAAGAAGGGGCAACAGTACTAAGGTACGACCCGGTAAAATTCGCTTTTTTCGACCTTTTTCTGCTGAAGAGGAAGAATGTAGAGCAGGATTATTCCGATGCTGAGATTGCTGAAGCCAAAGCTCTTGGCGAAAAGATGTCTTCTGAAGAAAAAGAGCAGCTTTTTAAGAACATCCTTCTAGGTTTGCCCGGAAGTAAAGAGAACTTCACTCCGGAAATCATTAAAGATCTGCTTGAATCCTATAGCCATATTAATGATCAAAAACTTCGGGAGAATCTGGTTGCTTTCTTAAAAGAAGTAGCTCCTGTAGCGGCTGAAAGTGGTGTAAAACTGGCCATTCATCCAGATGATCCCCCATTTTCTGTATTGGGATTACCAAGAGTGGTTAGCAAACAGAGCGACCTGGAGTATATTTTCAGCAATGTGGATAATAACGCTAACGGATTCTGTTATTGCACCGGATCTCTTGGTGCAAACCCCAAAAATGACCTTCTGCAGATCTTTGAAAAATTTAGTGACAGGATCCACTTTTTGCACCTTCGGAATGTGAAAAGGGAAACTTCCGGAGTTTTTATGGAGTCAGATCATTTAGACGGAGATGTTCCTATGACCGAAGTAATGAAGAAGATCCTTAAACTTCAGCAGGAAAAACAGAAAAGCATCCCCATGCGGCCAGATCATGGTTATCTGCATTCCATGGAAAAAGATAAAAATTATTACGCCGGCTATTCATTTATAGGACGGTTGAAAGGTCTGGCTGAATTGCGCGGACTCGAACTCGGAATCCTTGAAACTCACAAATAGAAATCTATGGCTCATTTAAATATTTTAAAAAATTCAGCTCTTTTGATGCTGTCCCTTTCGCTTTTGACCGGTTGTAAAAATGAATCGGATAAAAAAGAACAGACAGCTGTGACCGCTGAAGAACAACAGGAAAAAGGCCTTAAAGATTATTATTCAGACTATTTTCCAATAGGAGTGGCGGTGGGACCGGGCACTGTTCAGGGAGAATCTGCCGAACTTCTTAAAAAGGAATTTAACAGCATTACTCCGGAAAATGTAATGAAGATGGGGCCAATTCATCCCGAGCAAGACCGGTTTAACTGGGAGCAGGCAGATGCAATTGCAAATTTTGCCCGTGAAAATGATCTTATGATGCGGGGGCATGCCCTGGTATGGCATCAGCAAACCGGAGACTGGATCTTTGAAGCTGAAGATGGTGGGAAAGTGAGTAAGGAAGAGCTGCTAAGCAGGATGAAAACCCATATAGATTCTGTAGTTTCACGCTATAAAGGCACTATTTATGCCTGGGATGTAGTGAATGAAGCCATTGCCGATGACAGCACCCAATTCCTAAGAAAATCTGAATGGTATGACATAGCAGGAGAGGATTTCATCATTAAAGCCTTTGAATATGCCCGCGCAGCCGATCCTGATGCTAAACTTTATTACAACGATTACAACGCCATCATTCCCGAAAAAAGGGACAGGATCTACAAGCTTTTAAAGATGCTGGTTGACCGGGATGTGCCAATCGACGGCGTTGGAATTCAGGGTCACTGGTCGATCTACGGCCCTTCAGAAGAAGAACTTCGAGAAGCGCTGGATATGTACTCCTCTTTAGGCCTGGAAGTACAGATCACCGAGCTCGATGTTTCCCTTTATCCCTGGGAGAAAGAACAGCGGGAGCGCAGACCCGAAGATGTGGATGAATTCACCCCCGAGCTGGAACAAAAGCAACTGGAAGCTTACGATATGTTTTTCCGGGTTTTTAGAGATTACAAAGATGTACTTTCAAGCGTGACTTTCTGGAACCTTTCAGATCAATATTCCTGGCTGGATTACTATCCGGTGGAAGGGCGAAAGAACTACCCGCTTTTGTTTGATGAAGATATGCAGCGAAAAAAGGCATATTTTCAGGTTATAGATTTTGCAGAAGAAAAAGAATGAAAATCAGCAATATGAAGATCACCCCGAATATTACCAAAGCCAACTTTCTGTTTTTCCTGTTTTTTCTGGGAATGAACTACAGCGCTGTTCTTGCGCAGGAATCCTATATAGCTACTTCTGAGGAAAACGGATATTTTCCGTTGGTTTCTGAAGCTGGAAGTGCGGCAATTTATATTGATGAGAACGATTTTAAGGGTGTGCACCGGGTAGCTGAAGATCTTCAGAAGGATATTGAAAGGGTGACCGGGAAACTTCCGGAGCTGTTAAAGCATTCGGAAGTTTCATCAGGAACTCCTGTTATTATTGGTACGCTTGGGAAAAGTCGCCTCATAGACCAATTGGTTCAGAACAATAAGATCGATGTTTCTGAAATTGAGGGGAAGTGGGAAACTTTCTCGATTCAGGTGGTTGAACAGCCTTTTCAGGGGGTGGAGCAGGCGCTGGTGATTGTGGGAAGTGATAAACGAGGAACCATCTTCGGGATGTATGATGTGTCCCGAGAAATTGGGGTTTCCCCATGGTATTACTGGGCAGACGTTCCAGCGAAAAAGTCAGATGTACTTTATGTGCAGCCGGGAATTCATTCCAAAGGCACTCCAAAAGTAAAATACCGCGGCATCTTTATCAATGATGAAGCGCCTGCCCTTGCGGGTTGGGCAACAGAGAATTTCGGCGGCTTCACCAGTGGCTTTTATGAGCATGTTTTTGAACTCATTCTACGTATGCAGGGCAATTACCTGTGGCCGGCTATGTGGGGAAGAGCTTTTTACGATGATGACCCCAAAAATCCTGTTTTGGCAGACGAATATGGCGTGGTGATAGGAACTTCTCACCACGAACCACTAATGCGAGCCCACGACGA
Organism: Salinimicrobium sp. WS361; assembly: GCF_050750585.1. Lineage (NCBI taxonomy): Bacteria > Pseudomonadati > Bacteroidota > Flavobacteriia > Flavobacteriales > Flavobacteriaceae > Salinimicrobium > Salinimicrobium sp. WS361. Next base: position 9,178 of record NZ_JBOJLM010000007.1, on the reverse strand, counting down.
GTGGAGGCGCTTTGGCGAAGGCGAATGGAATTATAATACCAATCCCGGGAACCTTCAGGAATTCTGGAGAGGCGGAATTGAACGCATGGGAGATTATGAAAGTGTGGTAACCGTAGGAATGCGCGGCGACGGCGATGAGCCCATGAGCGAAGGTACAGCCATAGAACTGCTGGAAAAAGTAGTGGAAGACCAACGGGAGATCATCGCTGAAGTTACCGGAAAACCAGCCGCCGAAACTCCGCAGGTATGGGCACTATATAAAGAAGTGCAGGATTATTACGACCAGGGAATGCGCGTGCCCGATGATGTTACCTTGCTTTTAGCAGATGACAACTGGGGAAATATCCGGAAGCTCCCGAATCCTAATGATTCACCAAGAGAAGGCGGCTACGGAATCTATTACCATTTCGATTACGTAGGTGGCCCCAGAAATTACAAATGGATCAATACCACCCAGATTTCCCGTGTTTGGGAACAAATGAACCTTGCCTATGAATTCGGGGCAGACGAACTGTGGATCGTCAACGTTGGGGATATTAAACCTATGGAATACCCAACCAGTTTCTTCCTGGATTTTGCCTGGGATCCTGAAAAAATTGGCGCCGGAGATTTGAGAAAATATACTGAAGATTGGGCTGCAAAACAATTGCCCGAAGAGCATTCCGAAGAAATTGCAGACATCCTTCTAACTTACACAAAATACAACAGCCGTAGAAAACCCGAATTATTAAGTCCTGAGACATATAGTCTTACAAATTTCAACGAAGCCGATAGAATTGTTAAGGAATACCGGGACCTGGAGCAAAGAGCTGAAGCGATCTACGAGCAAATTTCTAAAGAATATAAAGATGCATATTATCAGTTGGTATTATTTCCGGTAAAGGCATCTGCGAATCTCAACGAGTTGTATGTTTCGGCTGCAAAAAATAATTTGTATGCAGAGCAGGGCAGAGCGGCAGCCAACAAATACGCAGACAAAACCAATGAACTTTTTCAAAAAGACGCTGAGCTAACAGAACAATATCACACCGAACTGGCTGATGGAAAGTGGAACCATATGATGTCTCAAACGCACATTGGGTACACCTACTGGCAACAACCCGAGCAAAATAATATGCCCGAGGTAGGGAAGATCAAAGTTCCTGAAAAGGCCGAAATGGGTGTCGCTGTGCAGGCTTCCAAAAATGCCATTTTTGGAAAGAATTCTTCCGGCAGCTTACCCACATTTGATCCGTTTAACGATCAGGAATTCTATGTGGAGGTTTTCAATAAGGGCCAAAAATCTTTTGATTATAAGATTCAGAAGAAATCTAATTGGATAAAGGTTTTTGAAGAAAAAGGGACGGTTGAGGATCAAAAAAGACTTTTGGTTAGTGTGAACTGGGAGAAAGCTCCTAAAGGGGAGGCTAAAGGCTCTTTCCAGATCAAGGGCGCAGGTAAGAAGATCACTGTTGAGGTGCCTGTTAACAATCCGGAGACCGGAAAAATCAAAGGCTTCGTGGAAAGCAACGGATATATTTCTATGGAAGCTGCAAATTTTTCTGAAAACAATAAAACAGACAAAAGCGGCTGGGAATTAGTACCAAATCTTGGAAAAACAGGATCGGCCATGGCTTCTTTCCCACATGAGCCTACCCAGCAGGAACTTTCTGAAAATAGTCCGTATCTCACTTATAATTTTCATAACTTTAGTTCAGGTGATGCTGAAGTTGAATTTTACTTATCTCCCACGCTTGATTTTAGAAACCAGGGAGGCTTGAAATTTGCAGTTTCTGTTGATGACAGGGAACCGGAAGTGATCAATATGCATGAGCAGACAGAGGATAACTGGAATACTTCGGTAGCCAACAACGTAACGAAAGTAAGAACAACAATAAACCTTGAGCCGGGGAATCACAGCTTGAAAGTATGGGCCATAGAATCTGGCGTGGTGGTACAAAAGATTGTGATTAAGACCGGAGAGGAAAAAGAATCATACTTAGGTCCGCCAGAAAGTGCGAAAGTAAAGTAGAATCAAAATTTTTGAAATGAATTATAGGACATTAGGAAAAACAGGTTTTAAAATTTCTGAGATCTCGCTGGGTACCTGGCAGGTTGGAGGAAAATGGGGATCTGGTTTTGATGATCAAAAAGCAGAAGAAATACTTAACACCGCAATTGACAACGGAATAAATTTCATAGATACGGCCGATGTTTACGAAGACGGCTTGAGTGAGGCAGCGGTAGGAAGAGTGGTAAGATCAAGATCTGAAAAGATCTATGTGGCTACAAAATGCGGCCGCAGGATATCACCTCATGTAAATGAGGGCTACACTCCCGAAGCTCTAACCAGATTTGTAGAGGATAGCCTGAAAAACACCGGATTGGAAAGACTGGACCTTATTCAGTTGCATTGTCCTCCAACCGATGTTTACTATAGGCCGGAGGTCTTTGAGACTTTTGAAAGATTGCACGAGCAGGGCAAAATTGACAAGTTGGGCGTGAGTGTCGAAAAAGTTGAAGAAGGGATCAAAGCTTTGGAATACGATAACGTTTCTACGGTCCAGATTATCTATAACCTCTTTCGCCAGCGACCACAGGAGAAGTTCTTTAAAATGGCAGCAGAGAAGAATGTTGGGATCATCGTAAGAGTTCCTCTGGCGAGCGGATTGTTAACCGGAAAATTCAGTAAGGATTCTCATTTCTCTCCCGAAGATCACCGTAATTTTAATCGTGACGGGGAAGCTTTTGATAAAGGGGAGACATTTGCCGGAGTAAATTTTGAAAAGGGAGTAGAGGCTGCAAATGCTTTAAAAGCAGTTTTCCCCGATACAGAAAATCTGGCACCCATGGCCTTGAAGTGGATCTTGAGAAGGGAAGAAGTGAGTACTGTAATTCCGGGTGCTTCAAAAGTAGATCATTTGCAATCAAATCTTTCAGTAGAGGAAACTCCAGATCTTTCCGAAGATCAAATTCAGAAAATGAACAGGGTTTACGAAGACTTTATTAAAAAAGAAGTTCATCAACGCTGGTAGAAATTTCGGCAGGATAAATCTGCAATAAAAACACCATTTTTGAGATCCCGTCATTGCTTTTGTGACGGGATCTTTCTTTTAAAGAGATCTGAATATGGATATTCTTTCAGAAGAAGCTTCATAAAATACCCACCCAAGCAGACTTTAGTGAATTCCTCAAAACCTGATACTTTCTCTTAGTAATTTGTGAGAATTTTCAGGGGGTTTATGCCTCAATTTGATGAAGTAGGTGTTTTTAAGCGATCTTCTTTATGATTTTATAATGAAAAATTTACTCGACAATTCGCTTTATTGTTGACCTGATTGATGAAAAGCTGCTTATAATTATATTTTGGGAATTTCCGTAAATATTGAGTTACTTCGTGTCGGTTATTTTAGATCCAATTTTGGAGACAAATTTTGTCTTTAAAACTGCTTTAAATTTCCGAAAATGTTAAAGGGGAGTAACATTTATAAAGGTGTATTTTGATTCTAATTTTATTAATCGCAGCCATATTCGGCTTTGTTTTATCAACTACCTTATTTCTTAAGAGGTCAACAAATACACTTGCCACCCGTATTTTGGGAGGTTTCTACTTTCTTCTTTCGCTATATGCCTTACAGGCTTATATTATAGATGGGGGCTATTTAGAACACTTTACCTGGTTCTTTCTGTGGCCTTTGTTACCATATCATCTCATTTTTGTTCCCATTTACTATTACTTCCAGGTTATTTTAACCGATAGGCTTAATTTCAAGATCACCGATTTAATTTTATTCATTCCCTTTCTACTGGGCGTTATAGATGTAAGTTATGTTTATCTTCAACCGGTAAGTTTTTATAATGATATTATCTCCCATACGATATCATCTCCGGAAAGGAGGCTGGAAGTAGATTACTGGCTGCTCACTCTTGATCAACACCTTCTAATACGCCACGTTTGGCAATTAGGGGTGTTAGTGGTATTACTGCCTCAACTTATAACCTTTATCAAAAAAGACAAGAATGATGAGCTAAAATCTATTCTAAATAAGTGGTTAGTTACTTTTTGGAGTATTCTCATGATCATGGCATTACTGGCTATTCTTTATGCATTAGAAAAAATGTTTGAAGAGAATTTATTCCATTCGTTGCTGGTCATTGGAAAAAATGGAGGTATAATCACTTTCTTCCTTTATATAGCCTTATTCCTTATTGGAGTTATTCCAATTTATTTTCCGACAATTCTGTATGGATACCCTCAAAAAGTAATACCTGCTTCCAGTCCCGAAGTAGCTGTAAAGGACCCAAAAGAGCAGGATGATGAATTAAAATTTGGTCTCGATGAGCAGGAGGTAAAATCTAAACTCATGGGGTTAAAGGATAGAAAATTGTACCTGAACCAAAATTTTAACCTTACCGAATGTGCAAGGGAACTGGAAATGCCTTCACATCATATTTCCTACTTCCTCAAAAAGCAATACGGATTAAGCTTTGCTTCCTACAAAAATAGTCTACGCATGGAGCATGCAAAACAACTTATTGAAAATGGCTATTTAGAAAGCAACACTATTGAAGCTTTAGCCAGTGAATGTGGATTTACCAGCAGAACTTCCTTTAGTAAAACCTTCAAAACCCTTGTGGAAGTTAGCCCTAGCGAGTATGCCGCCACTATGAATTAGCTTTGTGAAGCCTCTCTGTCTCAGTAATAAGCACGTGTCCAAATTTAATTTGAATACATCATTTGTGGGATTTTAACTGCATTAACGTTTTTTAAGGTTTTTTTTGCGCCATGAAATGGGAGCAATTGAAGATTTGTGTTAGGATCTTCTATATATACCCAAAAGTGGGTATTGTTATCAATTAAGCACTTATATATATTCGCCGCTTTAACTTTTTGTTAAGAAGTGCTTTCTTTCATAAGACATGATTGAAACAGATTTGACTTTAAACTAAATCATTAATACATAATCCATGGGGGCTGGCAGCTAGCTTTTGCTTTAGATCTATGTTAAACAACTTATTATCATGAATAAAAAGAAGTTTATCAAAAACATTATTCAAAAAATTGAGTAGTTGAACCTTAATATATTGCTTTTCATCTAAATATTTTATCCATCATGGGATTAATGCTATATTTGTTAAATAAATCTAAATTAGCCTCTTTTAGTCCTGTTTGTTTAAATATCCTGCAGCTTAATTCATGGATATTTTAATAGCTAATTAATACTAAACAAATCTATATGAAGAAACTTTTACTATTTATTTCTTTCCTACTATTGAGCTTTATCAGCTCTGCTCATACAGTCCAAACTTTTTGGGAGCTCAGGGATGACGGGACTATACGTTTTTGGTTAGAGCATTGGCACAATGATGTAAATGACTCGAATTTGGGTAATTTTTATATAGTCGTTAATCAGGGAAGTGGGAATCAAAATATTTCAGGATCGGGTTATTATAATAACATCCCTTTTGGCAATTTACCTGTGCAGGGTACAATAAATAACCGTGTTCAATGTAGCGGCCAGGCAAACACCTATAATGACTGGGTGTACTATGATTTCTTACCAGTTAAATGTAATGAAGAAGTTACAATTAATTTTGTGGAAGGCCCTCCGGCTGAAACTGAGGAGGCCTGTACTAATGGACTTTTTGGATATTCCATAACCCAAACTTTTTATGATCGGTCTGCCCCCACAATTACCGCAAGTGATTTAAAAGTAGGTACAAATCAAACAAATTGTGAATTTGTAGCTGGATCTTTTTCTAATGTTTCTGTAGCAGACAACTGTGATTCAAATCCTACAGTAGTTTACTCTGTTGAAGGTAATGTGATTGATCCGCAAACTTTCGTTTTCCCCCTGGGGACTACTACAGTATCCGTGAATGCGACAGATAATACGGGTTATCCTTCTAACAACTCATCAAGTGCTAATTTTGATGTGATTGTGAGCGACAATCAGCCTCCAGCCTTTACAAGTTTTCCTGTAGACATTCAGGTAAATGTTGATGCGGGGCAATGTGATGCAGTGGTGACTTATAGCAGTCCAACAGCTTCAGATGATTGTGATTCTGATCCTACTATAAGTCTACTTAACCAGGATTTTGCAAGTGGTTCTGCTTTCCCGTTAGGGGGTACCACTGTTACTTATGAAGTTTCAGATGGAACTAATAAAATCACAAAATCTTTTACTGTTACAGTAGTAGACAATGAACTACCAACTCTTAGTCTTCAGAATATAACCCGTAAACTTTCCAGTATAGATGGACTAACGGTTCCTGCTACAGAATTTATTTCTGAAGTAAACGATAACTGTAGCTATACTATCACACCTGCTAATTTTACCTTTGATTGTACTGATGTTGGAACCCAACAAGTGGCTATCACAGTAAAAGATGGTGCCGGGAATGAAATTACCAAAAATGCAGAAATTTCAATAGAAACCCCCGATGCTCTTGTAGAACCCAGTGAGGGAAATACAGTGACTTCTTCACCGGGAAATTATACAATAATTGATAGTAACCTATTAATCCATTTGTCCAACAATGTGGATGGTGCAACGGTCTCTATTAATGAAAATTTCCAATCGGGTGATGAGTTGAGGTTGGTTACAGGTTTTACTTTGCCTTCAGGCGTTACCAGTAGCTATAGTGCTTCAACCGGAGTTCTTACCTTTTCAGGAGCTATGACTTCCCAGGAACTTCAGGATATTTTTCAGAATATCCAGTTTCGTACTACCAGTAGCAACGTTCTCGAAAGGGAAATAGTTTTCAATATTGGAGCAGGAGTATCTAACTCCGATAATAGTCATTATTACGAATATGTAAATGGCTTGTTTACCTGGAACCAGGCAAAGGCCGATGCGGCAACAAAAACCTTAAACGGACTGCAGGGATATCTTGCAACTATTACTTCTGCGTCAGAAAATGAATTTATACTAACCAAATTATCAGGCGATGGCTGGATAGGAGGATCAGATAATTTTTCTGAAATCAATTCAGCAGCAGGCAATACGCTTTACAATTCTCAAACTGAAGCAGAAGGTAAATGGCATTGGATTACAGGACCCGAAGCCGGAACCCAATTTTCAGAAGGGTCACAAAGCGTAAATGGTCAATTTGAAAACTGGAATGTAGCCGAGCCTAATAACTCCGGAAGCTCAGAGCACGCTCTTCAAATATATTATCAAAATGGAGGTTTATGGAATGACTTGAACGGAGGCAATAGTTCATTGGGCTACATTGTAGAGTACGGTGGTCTTACTGGTGATCAATCTTGTTTTCAGTATTCAGGTGTAAAAACCTTGCAATTAAACACACTTCCTCAAATTTCTGAAATTTCAGATATTGAAAACTGTCCTTCAGAGACATATAGTTTTACTGTCGATATTACAGATGCCGAAGACTCTTATCAAGACCTGGAAGTAAAAGCTACTTCAGACAACCAGGCATTTATATCCAATGCCAATATTAGTGTTGTACATAATGGGACTAATTATGATGTAACTATAGTTCCTGTTGAAGATACACAGGCCAGTTCTAATATTACTATCACAGCGACAGATTCCGGAAACCTGTCATCAACCGAGGTCTTTAAATTTACCGCGGTAGACAATGTAGATCCGGTTGTGGTCACCCAAAACATCACCGTGCAGCTTGATGAAAACGGAGCTGCCTCCATCGTACCTGCCGATATAAACAACGGCTCTTCAGATAATTGTGAAATTGATACGATGAGTCTCGATATTACTGACTTTAGCTGTTCAAATCTCGGTCAAAATACAGTGACTTTAACTGTAAAAGATAAAAGCGGAAACGAATCTTCCGAAACGGCAACGGTAATGGTTGAGGACAATATTTCACCTATAATACTGCAGCCTTCACAACTGGTTTTTGAATCTGATCCTGAACTTTGTGGTGCTTTAATCGATTTAAGATTTAACACTCAGGATAATTGTGCAAGTACTGGCAATATAGCTTATAACGGGAATGCAGCCGGGGGGTTGGCCGGTTGGAATGTTACCTTAAATGGGGGTAATGGATGGACCGTAAATGGGAACTCTTTCCGAACCTCCTACAGTCTTTCAAAAAAATCTCAGGTTATAGACTTAATGGCTCAGGGCTATGGTAGAGATGTACTTGACAGTGCTCCAGAAATCTCAATTTCAGAAAACTACCGTGGTGTATGGCCAGATTTTAGTGACACCTATTTCTTTAGAGTTGAATTAAGGGATAAAGATGGTAATACAATTGAAGCCTTTGATTCCGGCACTTTAACTGCCAACAATACATGGCAATCGGTTACCAGATCTTTTAATGATTATGGCCCCGGGCTTCGATATATATTTATAGAACACGGCGGTAGGGATGTAGAATTCTGGGCAGGGCATTATGGTACAGAGATTGGAAATTTAACTGTGCAGGTAGATGCTCCGGGTGTTACTCCAAATCTTCCGGCTCAGCAAACTGCGGGAATTTCATTGACCAATGAATTCCCGGTTGGAGAGACTGTGAACTCCTATGTAGTTATGGATTATGCCGGTAATACCAGTACTACAAGCTTTACCATTACTGTAGAGGATAAAACTTTGCCAAAGGTGGTCACCCAAAACATCACCGTGCAGCTGGACGACAACGGACAGGCCTCTGTTTCTCCCGATCAAATAAATAATGGTTCAACAGATAATTGTGAGATTGCTGAAATATCATTCTCTAAAGAAATCATTGAGTTTGCAGAAGTAAATGAAAATGAAAATCTCTCTATCTCTTTGCCTGCCGGAAAAGTTGTAACAGCGGTAAAATTCGCCAGTTATGGAACACCAACCGGAAGTAGCGGTGACTATAATTTAAGTTCCTGTCACGCTGCCAGTTCTCAGGCAATTGTTGAAGGCTACGCTCTTGGTAAGAACAGTTTTACCATTCCGGCTTCAAATGGAGTATTTGGAGATCCTTGCTCTGGGACAGTAAAAAGATTATATGTTGCGGTGAGTTATTTGACTGAAGCAAATGTAGAATATACCTGTGATGATATTGGAGAAAACACGGTCTCTTTAACGGTAATTGATAAAAGTGGAAATACCAATTCTTCCGAAGCAATCGTAACTGTAGAAGACAACGTAGCTCCAGTAGTTGCAATCCAAAACATCACTGTTCAACTGGATGCCGAAGGAAACACCACTATCAAGCCAGATCAAATCGACAACGG